>WANG01000113.1 GCA_015521945.1 Candidatus Hydrothermarchaeota archaeon | reverse complement strand
CCTAAAGAGTCTGCTATTTTCAATAATATAAAATACATATGCTCAAAAAAACTAAAAATAAATTATAATGATATACTGTGGTTTGAGCAAAAAGATTTACTAAAATTTTATACAAACGATGAAATATTTAATGCAGTTACTGATATTTTATACTATTTAATAACACATTTATGCTAATTACTCACTATTCACCTTTTTCGCTGGGTTATTCATCATTCCCAACTTCACTCACTCATCTATGGGCATCTCATTACCCGGGTCTGTCCAAATAAGAGGAAATATATGAGTAGTGGCTTATTTTCGCCTATACATGGGGAGCGGCTGGGGTTATCCAGTCTGCACTCCGCCCTGAAGCAGGCGAACTTCTTCGCCTATACCTTTATGCTATAACTACAACCACCTGAAGTGAGGCAATGTTATTTAGACAGAGCCTTTTCAAGCCATCCGAAATTCATATATAGTTAAAATGTTAAAAAATTTTATAGCGGTGGTGAACTAATAGATGATGGATGAAATATCTAAGAATATAATGACAGAGATTTGCGAGGAGAGGGAGAAGGTAAAGAGACTGCTGATAGAGGCGCTTAGCTTCCTTGAAGAAGAAGAGGAGGTTGAGGAAGCTGCTGAAATCTTTGAGATGCTCGGAATAGAGGCTTCCGAGATAGAGGCTGTTGCGAGAGGTGCCAGAGTTGCGGGAATGCAGAGCTGAGGAGCCTGCCACAATTGCCAAGAGGATAATAGAGGGAGAGGTTGCAGAGGCGGGTTATAAAGTTGAGAATGTGATACTTTTCGGCTCCCGCGCGAGAGGTGAGAACACCCGCGCCAGCGACTGGGACTTTCTGGCGGTGGTAGGTGGAAAGATGGGAAGGAAGGAAAGGCTTGCTCTGGTGCAGCGGATAAGGCGGAAGCTGGCAAAGCTTGGCATTGACGCGGATATCATACTCAAGTCCCGTGAGGAGTTTGAGGAGCAGGTTAAAGATGTGGGCATGATAGCCTACTATGCCGCTAAGGAAGGTGTGGCGGTTTGAGCGCTTTGAGATGGGTGAGGAAGGCGGAGAAGGATATAGAGAGCGCAAGGCACCTCCTTGGAGTCGGCTCCCACCTTGCGGATGTGGCGTGCTTTCATGCCCAGCAGGCGGTGGAGAAGCTGCTGAAGGCTTTTCTTGTAAGCAGAGGGGCAGAGATACCCACAACATAGCAAGGCTAATAGAGCGGTGCAGGGAGATTGACCCCGAGTTTGAAAGGCTCTATGACATGGAGGCAGACAGGCTCACCGAGTATGCGGTTGAGGCGAGGTACCCGGAGTTTGAGGAGGAGCCGAGCACAGAAGAGGCAGAGGAAGCTGTAAAAATAGCTGAGAAGGTGAAAGATTTTGTGCTTGGAAGAATCGGCGGAGAAGCTACATCCTCCCGAACCTCTGAGTGAACTTCTCGTATTTTTTTAGGTCCTCCTCTGTCACCGAAGGGCGTACCTCGCTTATTGTGGCCAGCAGGTCTGCCATGGATATCCCTCTGTCTTTTTCCCTGATTTTATGTACTCCCTGTACACGTTCTCAGCAGCTTTTCTGCAGACCGCCATCAACGGACGCCTCCACCGCTCAAGTTGACAGCACCCGGAGTAGATAAGTTTTATCAGGTTATACAGTTTTGTGGAATTAATGGTAGCCAGCTGCAGGCTGTGCGGCTCAGAGGGGGCGGCAGAAGAGCTCGGGGTGTGCGGTGCCTGCATAAGGTCAGAGCCCGGGGAGGCGCTCAGGCTTGCAGAGGAGGCGCACAGGAGGAGCAGGCACCGCTACGGGTTTGCCCACCCTCCGCCCAAGGGAGGCTCAGGTGTGTGCAGGGCATGCGTCAACGAGTGCGAGCTACACGAGGGCGAGCGCTCCCCCTGCGGACTCAGGAGGTGCGAGGGTGGCAGGGTGAAGCACCTGACGGGCGATGAGGCTGTGGTGCAGGCGTACCACGACCCCCTGCCAACGAACTGCGTCTCCGCCTGGGTCTGCGCGGGCTGCAGCACCTCCGGGTACCCCCGGTACTCCTACACCCCAGGTCCGGAGGTGGGGTACAGGAACCTGGCGGTGTTCTACGGCGCCTGCAGCTACGACTGCCTGTTCTGCCAGAACTGGGAGTTCAGGGTAAGCGCAGCCACCCTCTCCCCCAGGATGACTCCGGAGGAGCTCGCCGCCCTGGCAGACGAGCGCACGAGCTGCATCTGCTACTTCGGCGGGGACCCTGCGGTTCAGATGCCCCACTCCCTGCGCACCAGCAGAATCGCCTTGGAGACCCGCAGGGGCGGAATACTCAGGATATGCTACGAGACCAACGGGAGCATGAGCTGGGGCATGCTGCGCCAGGCGGTGGAGGTGTGCCTGAGCTCGGGAGGGTGCATAAAGTTTGACCTGAAGGCGTGGGACGAGAATCTCCACGTGGCTCTCACCGGCGCCAGCAACCGCAGGACCCTGGAGAACTTCGCCCGCGTGGCTGAGCTCGTGGAGGAGCGCCCCTCACCGCCCCTGCTGGTGGGGAGCACCCTCCTGGTGCCGGGGTACGTGGACGAGCGGGAGGTGGAGATGATAGCCCGCTTCATAGCGGAGCTCAACCCCGAGATACCCTACGCCCTGCTCGCCTTCCACCCCTGCTACATGATGCGGGACCTTCCCAGGACCACTAAGGAGCAGGCGGAGGCGTGCCTGCGCGCAGCCAAGCGCCACCTCACCAACGTGCACTTGGGCAACCGCCATCTCCTCACATGAGGTGTTTGAATGGACAGCTACCTCACGGAGAAGCAGCTCAGGGTGCTTGAGCTCAGGGCACAGGGGTACACCCAGCGGGAGATAGCCGAGATGCTGGGCACCACCAGGGAGAACGTTTGCATCCTTGAGAACCGTGCAAAGCGCAACGTGGAGAAGGCGAGGCGCACCCTCATGGTCTTTGAGAGCCTCTCCCCCGTCAGGGTGGTGATTGAGCCCGGGGAGAGCGTTTTCACCGCCCCCCACAGGATTCTCAGGCATGCGGACATGCACGGGATAAAGGTGGTGCACACCCGCACCTCCCTCGTCAGCCTGCTGCGCAGGTTCGCCGGCAGGGCGCTGCAGGGCAACACCTTCACGGACAGGGTTGAGGTGCTGGTTCTCAGGAGCGGCAGGGTGCTGGTCAGGCGCTAACGCCCGAGAAGCTCAAAGTGCAGGATGGTCACCTCCTCCCTCCCCTCCAGCCTGCCGTAGATTCTGCGCAGCACCCTCAGGAGCTCCTCCCTGCTCAGGAACCCGTCCAGCCTGGCGTCCTCGTCGGTGAGCTCCGAGATGCGCTTCACCATGATGCCCACAACCCTCGCCCTGGCAAAGGGCCTGCGGTTCACGGTGAGCTCCACCACCTCACCCCTCTCGTACCTCCTCCTTCCCAGCCTCACGGTGGTGCGCTTGCTTCCCTGGAGTATGGGTGCAACGTACTCAGGGTTGAAGTTTATCCGCCTCATACCACTCCCACACCTTCCTGATGGCTCTCGTCAGGATGCCGAAGGCGCCCCCGATTTCAGCCCAGCTCCTGTGCTGGAGGCACTTGGCTATCGCCACCATCTCCTCCTCCTCGGTGAGCTCCGCCCTCCTCGCCCGTGAGAAGTGGTACCTCATCAGGGGCTTTGCTATGTCCCCTATGCTCTCGTAGTAGCTCAGGTTTGAGAAGTACTTCTCCAGCCTGCTCCCCGCAACTTCATCCAGCTCCGGGTCAGGCACGGGTGCATCAAGCGCCGGGCGCAGGAGCAGCCTGGCAACTCCCGTGCTGAGGCTGCGGAGCTCGTCGGCTAAGTACTCCACCACCCTCCCCACGAAGGCAGCATTTATGCCCGCCACCCTCCGCTCCACCTCCTCCCTCAGGGGCTTCACCACCACCAGGGTGTGCTCACCCGAGACCTCGTTCCTCTGGGCGGTTATGTGCACCGGGGTGAAGGAGTTCCTGAGCCAGAAGCGCAGCAGCTCATCGCTCACCCCGAAGCAGGCTGCCACGTAGTCGTACCCCCTCTTCTCTGCCCACGCCACCAGCTCACGCAGGGCAAAGCTGCCGATGCCCATGCTCATCGCTCCCGGATGGGCTGCGATTCTCACCACCCGCAGCCCCCTGAGCTTCGGAAACTCACGGTCGCAGTAGTGCTTGAGTATCACATCCGGCACTATCTGCCCCTTGGGGCGGTACCCCTGAGCCATCTCCTCAATCATCTCCTCCCCTATCTCCCCCTCCTCAGCCACGTGCAGGGCTCCGACTGGCTTTTGGTTCACCGTAACCATGAAGGCGAAGTGCTTGGGCATGTCCCCCAGGATGAGCACATCCGAGGGCTTGTTGCGGTAGTGGGCTAAGATGTATATGCCGAAGAACTCCCGCAGCAGGCGCTCATCACCATAAAGCTCATCCCGCTCCACCTGCTGGAAGCTCATCTCCCCCCTCCGCACAGCCTCCACGTCCTCCTCACCGAGCTCCGCCGGCTTGGCGTCCAGCAGGAGAACGTCGTAGAGCCACGCCTCCAGGGGGTCGCCCCGGGAGTAGCGCACGGGCTCGGTGAGGCTCAGCCTCACCACCTCGTACTCCCCGGAGGACTCAAACTTCCTGAGGAAGCGTATGCTGAACCCCCTGCCGGCTCCTTCATACCCGTGGACGGTGCTGGAGAATATCAGGTGGCTCGCCCTGCTCCTCGCGAGCTCCCACAGCACCTCCACCGCCAGGGCGGCAGCCTCGTCCACTATTATGACGTCCGCCGTATCCTTCTCCGCAACCGCCCTTCCTGGCACGGCGTACTCCACGTGGGCGTACCTGCTGGTGAGCAGGGTGTAGAGCTCGCCCTTCTTCTTCATGAAGAAGCTGCTCATCCCCTGCCTTATCATCCCCTTCTTCAGGAACTGGAAGTAGGTCTGCACCGCCCTGGGGGTCGGCGCCACCACCAGCACCCTCACGGCCCGCTTCAGCCTGCGGTTCAGCACCGAGATGAGGTGGGGGGTGAGTATGCCCAGCACCGCCGTCTTGCCCCTCCCCCTGTCGGCTGTTATAACCGCCGCCTTCTTCCTGCCCTCCGGGAAGTCCTCAAGGCTCCTGAGCACCTCCACCTGCCCCTGGGTGGCGCAGAGCCTGTACAGCTTCTTCCTGATGCTGCTGCCCGCAGGCACCTTAGGCTTCTGCCTCTTCTCCTGCACCTGCTTCAGCTCAAACCCCTTCAGCACCTCACCCGTGGCGACGCTGTACAGGATTATCCCCTCCGCCCTCATGGTCCTCTGTATGAACCTCCGGTAGAAGCGGGGCACCACCTGGCTTCTGAGCTCCTCCCCCGCGAGGTCGGTGTGCAGCCAGGACACCAGCTCCCTCCAGTCTTCCGGGAGCGGGGAGAGGGCGAGCACCACGCCACCTCCAGCCACCGTCTCAACGGCTATCCCCAGGTCGTTGGGGTTGAAGCCCCCCGTTAGGTCCACCACCAAGGCATCGTAGGTCTCTCCGAGCACGCTCTGCGCCTCCCCGAACTCCACGAAGGTGCCCCCGAGGTGCTCCTCCGCCATCCCCCTGAACTCCTCCCTGCCCATAACCAGCACCCTGCTCTTCCCGGTGGCTCTGCTCCAGGTTCTGAGCACCCTGGCAGCGAGGGACAGCGCAGCCTCATCCAGCTCCCGGGTGCACAGGAACACCCCGAACCTGTGGTTGTTGTGAAGGGACACGCTGCTCGCCCTCTTCACCTCCGAAAGCAGAGCCCCGGCTGACATGGCACCCCCTACACCAGATGCAGAATAACGACGCAAACCGGGGCTCAGCGCACCCTTCCGCCCTGGTAGCTCCCCTGATACAGGGGCGCCTCCGAGTCCAGCCTTGCGAACACCACCTGGGCGATTCTCGCCCCTCTCTCCAGCACGAACTCAAAGCTGCCCTCGTTCTTCACCCCGACGGTGAGCACCCCCGTGTAACCCGGGTCTATCACCGCCGTGCGCAGGGTTACACCGCACCTGAACAGGGTGGAGCGCTGGAGCATGAAGGCGACCAGGTTGGAGGGCATGTTCACCCTCTCCAGCGTGGTGCACAGGTAGTACTTCCCCGGCTTCAGCAGGTACCTGCCCTCCTCCGGCTCAATCTCCCTCACCTCGGGGGTGCGCTTCTCCTTCACCATCAGGGCGGCAGGCGAGGTTATATCGTAAAGCCTGTCTATGCGGAAGTCCACCCCAGCGCCCTGCACGTTCTCCTCCTGCAGGTTCTCAATGAGCCTCTCCTCTCTGACCAGCCGGAGTATCTCCTCCCTGCTCAGGTACATCCCCGCAGCCTCAGGCAAACATCAGCTCGGGCGAGACCCTGTTGCCCTCTCTGACCAGCACCCTGGCGATGGCTCTCCTGAAGTCGCCCATCTCCACCTGGGTTCTGCCGTCCCTTATTGCAAACATCCCCGCCTCGGTGCATATCGCCCTGATGTCGGCTCCCGAGGCACCCTCCGTCATGGACGCCAGCTCCTCAAGCACCACGTCCTCCCCTAAGTTCATCCTGCGGGTGTGGATTCTGAATATCTGAGCCCTGCCAGCCTCATCCGGCAGCGGCACCTCTATCAGGCGGTCAAACCTGCCAGGACGCAGCAGCGCGGGGTCAAGTATGTCCGGGCGGTTGGTGGCAGCCAGGATGCGCACGTCACCCCGTGCATCAAACCCGTCCATCTCTGCGAGCAGCTGCATGAGGGTGCGCTGCACCTCCCGCTCCCCGCTGGTGTGGGCGTCGGTGCGCCTCGCCGCTATTGCGTCTATCTCATCTATGAACACTATGCTTGGAGCCTTCTCCCTGGCGAGCTCAAAGAGCTCCCTGACCATCCTCGCCCCCTCGCCGATGTACTTCCTCACCAGCTCCGAGCCTATGAGCTTTATGAACACCGAGTTGGTCTCCTTCGCCACCGCCTTGGCTATGAGGGTCTTTCCCGTGCCGGGGGGACCGTACAGCAGCACCCCCTTCGGGGGGTCAATGCCCACCTTCTCAAACACCTCTGGCTTCAGAAGTGGGAGCTCCACCGTCTCCCTGACCTCCCTGAGCTGGGCATCCAGCCCCCCTATGTCGGAGTAGCTCTCCTGGGGCTTCTCCACTATCTCCATGGCAACAACCGCTGGGTCTCTCTCCGCGGGGAGCACGTCCACCACCGCCAGGCTCTGCTGGTTCATCACCACCCTCGCTCCCGGCTTCAGCCTGCTGGTGTCAACGAACTGGGAGGTGTTCACCATGAAGGTTGGCCCCGAGCTGCTCTTCACCACCAGCCTCTGGTCGTCAACCACCTCCACCACCGTGCCCACCAGCAGGGGCATGGTGCGCATGCGGTTGAGCTCCGAGCGCAGCCTTCTGATTTCACGCTCCATCTGGATACACTCTTCCTCAAGGGCGCGCTTGCGCTCCTCAAGCCACTTCATCCGCTGAATCTGGCTGCTCTTGATTCTGTTGTTCTCGTTCCTGAGCTGGATGCACTCACGCTCCAGCTCCCTCAGCCTGCTCAGCAGGTACTTAGTGACCTCTTCCTCGCCTTCTCCTACTGCCTCCGCCTCCTCAGCTTCAGCCTCTCCAATTTTCTCCTTCATCACTAATAAGCTTGGGCAGGGGCAGTTAAATACCTATCGGTGGCGCAGGAGCAGGTGGTTCAGCTCCTTAGCCTGCATCATGCCCAGCCCGCCCTTGGCGCAGGCTCTCTCAGAGAAGCACCTGACATCGTCCCTTAGCCCAGGGTGGAGCACCGCCACGGGCACTGGGTCTGAGGTGTGGGTTCGCACCCTCACGGGCGTGGGGTGGTCGGGAAGCACCGCCACAGCAACCTCCTCCCCGCACCCGTCAAGCACCCTGCCCAGCAGCCTCCTGTCCAGCTCCTCTATGCACCTCACCTTCAGCTCCGCATCCCCCTCGTGCCCCGCCTCATCGGGCGCCTCCACGTGCACGTAGCAGTACTCCACCTCCTCAAGCGCCGCGAGGGCGTGCTCCGCCTTACCCTCGTAATTGGTGTCGTAGTACCCCGTGGCACCCGGCACCTCCACCCGCCTCATCCCCGCGGCAACACCTATGCCCTTCACCAAGTCAACCGCCGATATAACCGCACCCTCAACCCCGTAGATGCTCCTGAAGGGCTTCATGCTTGGCTTCCTCCCCTGCCCCCACAGCCATATCATGTTCGCCCTCCTCTTTCCAGCCTCTGCCCTGCGCAGGTTAACCTCGTGAGCCTCCAGCACCTCCTTAGAGCGCAGCATGAGCTCCCTGAGCCTCTCCGCGTCCCCGCCACCCTCCGGAAGGTACCCCTGAATCCTCTCCCCCACTATGTCGTGGGGCGGCGTCGTTCTCACCCCCTCTCCGTACCCGCACACGAACAGGTGCCTGTACCCCAGCCCCGTGAAGAACCTCCCCTCCTGGGAGAACTCTGAGTTGAGCGCCTCCACCAGCTCCCTCGCCTCGTCCGTGCTTATATGCCCGGCGGTGAAGTCGGCAAGCACGCCATCCTCAACGCTCACGAAGTTGCACCTGAAAGCCACCTTATTGCCGAGCTCAACGCCGAGGCTAAGAGCCTCAAGGGGCGCCCTTCCCGTGTAAACTTTAAGGGGGTCGTACCCCATTATGCTCAGGTTCGCTATGTCAGAGCCCGGGGGCATCCCCTCGGGTATCGTCCTGACAAGCCCGCAGATGCCACGCGAGGCGACGTGGTCAAGGTTGGGGGTATCAGCCTCCTCCAAGGGGGTTCTCCCGCCGAGCTCTTCCAGGGGGTAGTCAGCCATTCCGTCCCCGACCACAACGATGCACTTCATGCCCTCTGTGCGATAATCTTCCCGAGCTCAAGTATGCTCGGCTCAATTTCCAGGGGCTTCTCGTACTTTGAGAATATTATCTCGGGGTCCTTGAGCGCATGCCCCGTGGTCACGCACACCACCCGCTCGCTCCTGTCCACCACCCCCTCCTCAACCAGCTTCTTCAGCCCCGCCACGCTGGCGGCGCTTGCTGGCTCCACCCCCACGCCCGCGCACCTGGCGAGAAGCTTCTGCGCCTCCAGGATTTCGGCGTCCGTCACGCTCTCCGCATACCCCCCGCTCTCCCTTATCGCCCTGAGCGCCTTGGGGGCATTCACGGGGGCGCCTATCCTTATTGCGGTTGCCAAGGTCTCGGGCTCCTTAACCGGCACTATCTCGTCCCTCCCCGCCCTGAAAGCCTCCACCACGGGAGAGGCGCCCTCAGCCTGAATCCCCGTCATCGCGGGCAGCTCCTCTATAAGCCCGAGGCTTCTGAACTCCCGGAACCCCTTCCATATAGCCGAGATGTTGCCGCAGTTGCCCATGGGCACCACAACCCTGTCGGGCACCTCAAACCCCAGCTGCTCCGCAATCTCAAACCCGCAGCTCTTCTGCCCCTCCAGCCTCCAGGGGTTGATTGAGTTCAGCAGGTACACCCCGTACCTCGCGCACGCCTCCTTTATCAGGGAGAGCGCCACATCAAAGTTCGCCCTTATCCCCACCACGGTGGCACCGTGCAGCACCGCCTGAGCCAGCTTACCCAAGGCGATTTTCCCAGCAGGCAGCAGCACGAGGCACGGGATTCCAGCCCTGGCGGCGTAGGCGGAGAGGGAGGCTGAGGTGTTCCCTGTGGAGGCGCACCCCACGGCGCTCGCCCCGAACTCAATCGCCTTGGTAACCCCCACCGTCATCCCCCTGTCCTTGAAGGACCCCGTGGGGTTTGCGCCCTCGTTCTTTATGTAAACCTCCCTCACCCCCGTGTACTCCGCAATCTCCGGGGAGCGGTACAGGGGGGTGCCACCCTCCCTCAGGGTCACCACCTTCGTGTGGTCCATCACCGGCATGAGCTCGCGGTACCTCCACAGGGTGAAGCTGCGCCGCTCAAGCATGCCCTTAGTCAGGGTGACCTCCTCAAGGTCCATGCACACCTCAAGCAGCCCCGAGCACTCCGGGCAGGTGTAGCTTCTGGTCTCCTGGGAGTAGGTTCTGCTGCAGGAGATGCACCTGAGAGCCACCTTCATAGCCTACCTCCTTAGGTTGGAGTAGAACACAGCCTTGTAGGCGGGAAGAAACGCCGTCACAAGGGTGTTCGTGATTATGTATCCGAGGATGAGCAGCACAGCCGTGCCGAACTCCGGCTTGGGCATGCTGCCGCCCTCAAGCAGGCTCGCGGACACCTCTGGCAGGGAGGTGAGCAGGTAGTAGAGCATCGCCACAGCGTTCGGCAGGGAGAGGAGGATGAGTATGGCGATGGCGAGCACGAAGAACGCCAGAACGTGCACCAGGTTTGACCTCACGAACCTCATGCTGCAGGCGAAGGCGGAGAGGGGGTCGGAAGCCTCAACCACCACGCAGGCGTCGTAGAAGCTGAAGAGCACAGCAGCGGCTATCACCAGGATGCCGAAGAGCATCAGGAAGAGCGCCACCGCTATGACACCAGCCTGCTCGGACACCATCTTCCCCCCCAGGTAGGCAACCATGCCCCCCAGCAGAGCCACCATGGCGACCCCCAGGGCTGCTATGACCACGACCACCGTTGCGATGAGCAGGTTGAGGTACCTCTCCCTTGCAAACTGGAAGAAGGTGGAGAAGGTGGCGTTGCCCCTCCTCGCCTCAAGAGCCACCCCCATTATCCCGGCGGTGAAGAAGGGTGCAACCAGCCACAGGAGCACCCCGTATGCCACCTCGGCGGCGACTCCTGCGGAGCTCGTGGAGCCCGAGAAGCTCTGCAGCAGGGTTGGCAGGGAGAGTATGGTGTAAACCAGGGCAGGTACCAGCAGCTCCTGGGACGGCAGCATTCGCAGGGTATCACCCGCGCACTTCACAGCACCCATAATGGAGGGATTGATGCCAGGGTATATATAGGTTAAGCTCACACCACCTTTCCCGGGTTGAACACCCCTCTGGGGTCAACCGCCTGCTTGATGGTGCGCATCAGCTCCAGAGCGCTGCCGTGCTCAAACCTCATGAACCTGCGCTTCTCGGTGCCGATTCCGTGCTCTCCCGAGAGGGTGCCCCCCAAGGCGATGCACCGCCTGAACAGCTCCTCCACAGCCTCCTCGGGAGCATCCTCCCCATCCCACAGGAAGGTGGGGTGCAGGTTGCCATCACCCGCGTGCCCGAACACCGCTATCTCAACCCCATACCTCTCTGACACCTCCTCAATCCCACGGAGCATTCCGGGCAGCTCACTCACGGGCACGGTTACGTCCTCAAGCAGCAGGTTCTCAGCCAGCTCCGCCAGCGCCGGAAGCGCACCCCTCCTGCACCCCCACACCTGCTCCGCATCCGCCTCAAGCACCCTGCCCCCGTGGCGCTGGAGCACCTCCGCCGCTATCCTCACCTCCTCCTCAACCTCCTCCTCCCTGAACCCCTCGCTCTCGCACACCAGCACGGCTCCCCCCTGCCACCCCGAGAGCGCCTCCTCCCCGCCGGTGGCTCTTACAACCCGTGCGTCCATGAGCTCCACCACCGAGAGGGTGCGGGTGCGCCTGAGCAGGGGCAGCACGGCCCTGCACGCCTGCTCCGGGGTCTCAAACTCCGCCCCCACCACCCTGGAGTGCTCCGGCTTTGGCAGCACCCTCAGCCCTATCTCGGTGAAAGCCCCCAGGGTGCCCTCGCTGCCCACGAAGAGCCCGAGCAGGTCGTACCCCGAGGAGGACTTCATGTACCTCCCGCCCAGGGAGAGCACCTTACCCTCTGCCACAGCCACCCTCAGGCTGGCAACGTACTCCCTGGTGGTGCCGTACCTCACGGCCCTCATCCCCGAGCTGTTCATTGCCACCATCCCGCCGATGGTGCACACGCTCCCGCTGGCAGGGTCTGGCGGGAAGAACAGCCCGTACCCCTCAAGCGCCCTGTTGAGCTCCTGGTAAACCACCCCCGGCTCAGCCAGCACGTACCTGTTGTCCTCATCCACCTCTAAGATGCGGTTCATCAGGGTGAAGTCAACCACCGCATGCCTCCCGCCAGAAGCAACGGAGGCGCCGCACAGGCTGGTGCCCGCGCCCCTGGGTGTGAGCCCCACCTCCTCCTCGGTGCACACCCTCACTATCTCCACCACCTCCTCCTCATCCACGGGGCGCAGCACCACCTCAGGCATGCACCTCCTGGGGGCGGCGTCGTAGGAGTAGAGAACCCGCTCCTCCTCCGCGGTGAGCACCCTGCGGGAGTCCATGAAGGAGAACAGCTCCTCCAAGCTCACCGCTCCAGCGCCTCCAGCATCACCTCAGCCACATCCCTAACCTCAACCCCCAGCCCGGCATCTCTGGCGCCCCTGCGCAGCACCCGCTTGCACTGCTGGCACGCGGTCAGCACCACTCCAGCCCCAGCAGCCTCCGCAACGGCGGAGCGGGATATCCTCTCAACCAGCTCGGGATTGACCGTCTCCACGTCTCCCCCGCCCCCGCAGCAGGGCGCCACCTCCTTTGCTCTGGGAAGCTCCCTGAGCATGCAGAAGCGCCTGACAAGCCTCCTGGGCTCCTCATACACCCCCGAGTGCCTCCCCAGGTCGCAGGGGTCGTGGTAAACCGCCGTGAGCTCAAGCTTTCTCGGGCACAGCCTGCCCTCCTCCACCAGCTCAAGCAGAAACTGGGTGTGGTGCACAACCTCGGCGTCCAGGGTGTAAACCTCCCTGAAGGTCCGGTAGCAGCTCGGGCAGGAGAACACCACCCTGCTGGCGCCTGTGCGCTCTATAGCTCTTGTATTGTGCTCAATGAGCCTCTCCACCTCCTCATCCATGCCCCCCACCAGCAGCGGATACCCGCAGCAGTGCTCCTGCTCCCCCAGAATCGTGAAGTCCACCTCAGCCTTCTCCATGAGCTGCACGAGGGCTGCTGGAATGTCCTGCACCTGCGGTGAGAAGCTCGCCATGCACCCCACGAAGTAAACAACCTCAGCCCTGCGCTTCATCAGCCCCTTAGGCGGAGACGGCATGAACTCCGCCCACATTGCCCTCTCCGAGTTCGGGAAGTTGGCAACGTTCCCGCTCCTGAGCACGTTAAGCCTCAGCACCTCCAGACCCGGAGGGCAGAGCTTCACCCTGCGCATACTCTACCTGCACAGCATCTCGTTGAGTTCCTTCTCCTGAACGTGTCCGGAGACCTTAACCTTCGCCTTCTTCACGCCCTCCACAGCCTCAACCTTCTGCTTTATCTGGGTGCTGAGCTGCACACCCAGGGGGCAGAAGGGCGAAGACGGCACGAAGGTGAGGGAAACCTCATCGCCCTCAATCTTCAGGTCCTTTATCAGCCCCATATCGTACACGCTTATGCCGGTGTGCGGGTCTATAATCTCCTTCAGCGCCTTTACAACTGCCTCCTTATCAACCACGCGCATCACCCCATTTAACTCCGCCCATTAACCTCAGAACCATTATCTGCTACGCCACCCTGCGCCATCTCGTACCCTGCGGCGTGTCCTCCACGGCGATGCCCCGCCTGAGCAGCTCCTCCCTCAGCCGGTCGGCGGTGGCGTAGTCCCTGCGCCTCCTCGCCTCCTCACGCTCACGTATCAGCCTCATCACCTCGGGAGGAAGCTCCTCCCGCCGCTCACGCACAACCCCGAACACCCTGTTGAAGTCCCTGAAGAACCCCCTTAGAGCCTCCACATCCGCCCTGCTGGCGCTGCCCTCGCTCAGCCCCCTGTTGGCGTGGCGGAGCACCCTGAAGACCGCCGCGAGGGCTGCGGGGGTGTCTATGTCATCGTTCATCGCCCTCTCAAACTCCCTCCTGCCCCTCTCAACCTCCACGCTGAGCTCGGTGGGCTTCTCCCCCTCCGGGGAGTACTCCTCCAGCCGCTGCATCACCTCCTCCAGCCTCCTCACCGTCCTCTCCGCATCCTCCAGCGCCTTAAAGGTGAAGTTCAGCTTCCTGCGGTAGTGCGTCGCCAGCAGCAGGTAGCGGATTCCCATGGGCTCGTACCCCATCTCAAGCAGGTCCCTGAGGGTGTAGTAGTTTCCGTAGCGCTTGCTCATCTTCCTCCCCTCCACCAGCAGGTGCTCGTTGTGCACCCAGTAGCGCACGAAGCTCTTGCCGGTTGCCGCCTCGCTCTGGGCTATCTCGTTTTCGTGGTGGGGGAATATCAGGTCAACCCCGCCGGCGTGGATGTCAATGGTCTCCCCCAAGTAGCGCATGCACATGGCGCTGCACTCAATGTGCCACCCGGGTCTCCCCCTGCCCAAGGGGGTGTCCCAGTAAACATCCCCGTCCTCCTCGCTCCATGCCTTCCACAGGGCAAAGTCGCGAGCCTCCTCCTTGGCGTACTCGTCGTGCTTCACCCTGGCTCCGGGCATCAGCGAATCCACCCTCAGCTTGGAGAGCTTCCCGTACTCCCTGAACCTTGAGATGTCGTAGTAGATGCTCCCGTCCTCCCCGCGGTAGGCGTACCCCTTCTCCATCAGCCTCTGAATCAGCTCAACCATGTCCTGGATGTGCTCCGTGGCTCTGGGGTAGTGCTCCGCCCTCTCTATGTTCAGCCTCTCCAGGTCCTCAAAGAAAGCCCGCTCGTACCTCTTGGTGTACTCGGAGAGGCTCACCCCCTCTGCCCTGCTTCTTGCTATAGTTTTGTCGTCCACGTCTGTGATGTTCATCACCTGCACGACCCTGTACCCCGAGTACCTCAGCCACCTCCGCAGCAGGTCCTGGAACACGTAGGCTCTGAAGTTGCCTATGTGGGCGTAGTCGTACACCGTGGGCCCGCAGGTGTACATCCTGACCTCGCCCTCTCTCAGGGGCACAAACCTCTCCTTCCTCCTTGACAGGGTGTTGTATAGCATCAGAGAGCTCAACCCCGCATCCTCTCCCTGTGCTCCTTCAGCTTTTCCCTCAGCTCCTCGCTCTGCAGCGCCAGGATTCTAACCGCCAGCAGGGCTGCATTCTTTGCGCTGTCTATGCCCACCGCAGCCACGGGTACGCCGGGGGGCATCTGGGCGATGGAGAGCAGCGCGTCCAGGCCCATTAGCCTCACCTCCCTGGGCACGCCGATGACGGGCTTCAGGGTGTGGCTCGCCAGAACCCCCGGGAGGGCGGCGCTGAGCCCTGCGATTGCTATGAACACGTCATAGTCCTCCTCCGCAAGCCTGGCAACCTTCTCGGGGTTCCTGTGGGCGCTGGCAACGTGCACCCTGCACTCCACTCCGAACTCCTCAAGCACCTTCTCAGCCTCTTCGGCAAGCTTCCTGTCGGATTCGCTACCTACAACCACTGCCACCTTCATCACATCACCCCATTATCAGCATGGCCGCATACGCACCGGCTGCACCCCCCAAGGGGACCGTCAGGTTGTCATCCACACCTAAGGGGAGGGTCTCCGTGAGCATTCCCGCCGTGGCGGAGGCGAGGGCGAGAGCTAAGGACGCCTGCACCCCCGCCCCCTGGGCGAGCATGTACGCCACCACACCCGCGAAGGCTGAAGCTGCGCCCAAGGCTGTGCCCTCGGCGCTCTTCCTGCGGTTGTAGGGCAGCCTGTGCCTGCCCAGCTTCATCCCCGCCAAGGTTGACACCGAGTCCCCCATGGCGAGGGCAATCATGCCCGCGGCGCTCACGTAGAAGGGCGCCTCCAGCACCACGCCGAAGAGCACCACGGTGGCGAGCACCCCCGTGAAGAAGCGCAGCGTCCCCCTGCCGGGCTCAACCTCCTTAACCTGCGGCCGCTCCGCCGAGTCAATCAGGCGGGCGAGGACGGGCACCCTCACCCCCCTCCTGTAGGCTGCAGACACGGCTACGGTGGCGCTTATCAGGACCACCAGCACCACCACCGGCGCCAGCCAGGTGGAGAAGCGCTCGTAGGCGTACTGCAGGTAGAGGGGAGTAACAACACCGCTCATGTGGATGAGCTGCCTCCTGGTCTCAAGCTCCATTCAACCACCCGGGATGCCAGGTTTAACCAGGCTCACCAGGAGTATTAGCACCATCAGGGTTGACACGTAGGTGGCAACCGAACCAGCGTTCCTGGCGGGCATGAGCTTCTCCAGGATGAGCCTGAGGATGTGGTGCCCATCCGTGGCTGCGATGCCCAGGTGGAGGGGTGCCAGGTTCACCCAGCCAATCGCCTCGTTCAGCAGGGCTATCCAGTACAGGGAGTAGTAGATAATAAGGGGAAGGGCAAGCCCGAAGTAGCGCTGCACGCTGTCTTTCAGCTTGGGTGATATTCTTATTCCTATGAAGCCACGCTCTGGGTCGTCCTCTCTGGGTGCGGTAACCACCTCGTAGGTGCCCCTGTCGGTGCCTATCGCCACCCTCTCCCCCGGCTTGAGGGTGGACACAGCCTCGTAGAAGTCGGAGACGGTGTTCACCATCCTGCCCTGAATGCTCATTATCACCATCCCCCTCTCCAGCACCTGGGCTGCCGGGGAGCCCTCAACCACCTCCACCACCTGCACCCCCTGCTCGTATATCGCCCCCGCGTACATACCCAGAGCCACGGTGGCGAGCACGGCTACCAGCAGGTTGGCGAAGGAGCCCGCTGCATAGACCCTGAGCTGGGTCAGCCAGGTGCTCCGCCTGAGCTGCTGCTCGTCGGGCTCCACAAAGGCGCCTAAGGGGATAACCCCGAGCAGAGCCACCCCGAGGCTCTTTATCCTGATTCTCTCGGCGGTTGCCACCACCCCGTGGGCGAGCTCGTGAACCACGAGCACCGTTATGAGTCCCACGATGCCGTACCAGAAGGGGATGGTGTACCCGGGCACCACCGGCTTTGGCTCAAGCAGGTTGACGCTCTTCGCAGCCAGAAAGTAGAAGCCGATGAGCAGCATCCCCGCCATCATCAGGGTTCCCGAGATTCCGACCAGGGCTATGAGGCTGCCCGCAGCCCTCCAGAACCTGCGGTGCACCGCAAGCCTCTCTATGAGCCGCCTGCCACGCTCGGTGCGGATGACCAAGAACACGCCGTGCCTCTCAAACCTCGCCCTGCTCCTCTCCATGACCTCAAGCAGCACGAACCAGAGCAGCACGGCGCTTATTATGAAGGTCTCAAGCCTGCCTGGCTCGTCCCTGAGGCTCAGCCAGATGGTTGAGATAACCGCAACCAGCACAAACCACTGCCAGTTTTTCATTCCGTCACCTTTTTATTTTAATGTGCTCCTTACCTCTCTACATGTACGTGGTAATATATGTTACTGCCGAGAGCCTGGAGCAGGCGAGGAGAATTGCAAGGGCTCTGGTGGAGGAGCGCCTTGCGGCGTGTGTCAACATAGTGGAGAGGGTGGAGTCGGTGTACTGGTGGGAGGGTGAGGTGCAGGAGAGCCAGGAGGCGCTGCTGATAATCAAGAGCCTCAGGAGCAGGGTGGAGGAGGTCGTCAGGCGTGTGAAGGAGCTGCACTCCTACACGGTTCCGGAGGTTGTCGCGGTGGAAATCTGCGGGGGTAATCCAGATTACCTGAGGTGGCTGAGAGAGGAGTGCGGTGAATGAGGGAGCAGGTTTTCTGGGCGGACAGGAAGGCGCAGGAGATACTCCAGAGGAGGAGGTTCAGGTACGTAGAGCGTGAGGTGCCCGAGTTTGAGAGGTACGTGGTGAAGAGCAGCGCCAGCATCTCCGGGGTGCTGCACATAGGCAGGCTGAGCGATACCATAAGGGGGGAGTGCGTGGTGAGGGCGCTGAGGGAGGCGGGAGCTGAGGCTGTGCTTATATGGGTGGCTGAGGACATGGACCCCCTGAGGAGGGTGCCGGAGGGTGCGCCGGGGGAGCTGGAGGAGTACATAGGCACTCCCGTGAGCTCGGTGCCTGACCCCTGGGGGTGCCACTCCAGCTACGCGGAGCACCACGTGGAGGGGTACCTGGAGGTTATGAGGAGGTTCTTAGAGGTTGAGCCGGAGATGTACTCCATGCGGGAGGAGTACCGCAGGGGCAGCTTCACCCCCTACATAAGGAGGCTGGTTGAGAACATGGAGAGGGTGAGGGAGATAGTCAGGCCTGCCAAGGAGCCTGAGAGGTGGAGCCCCTTCGTGCCCGTGTGCAGGGGGTGCGGGAAGATAATAACCCCCAGGGTGGAGGAGGTGGAGGGGGTGAGGATACGGTACACCTGCAGGGACTACGAGTTTGAGAGGCACGTTGCAAAGGGGTGCGGATACTCCGGGTACGCTGACCCCCTCAGGGATGAGGGCAAGCTGATGTGGAAGAGCGAGTGGGCGGCGCAGTGGGCGCGCTGGCAGGTATGCTGTGAGGGGGCGGGGAAGGAGTACGTGGTGCCGGGGAGTGCCTGGTGGGTGAACGCGGAGATATGCGAGAGGGTGCTGGAGTTTCCCATGCCGGTGCCCCTGTTCTACGAGCACCTGCTTATTGAGGGGAGGAAGATGAGCGCCTCGGTGGGGAACGTGGTTTACCCGCAGGAGTGGCTGGAGGTGGCTCCCCCGCAGCTGCTGAGGTTCCTGTACTGCAAGAAGATAATGAAGAGCCGCAGCTTCTCCTGGAGGGAGCTGCCGAAGCTCTACGATGAGTACGACAGGGTGGCGAGGGTGTACTTCGGCATGGAGAGGGCGGAGAATGAGGCGAAGGAGAGGCACCTGCGCAGGCTGTACGAGTACTCCCAGGTGGGGGAGGTGATGAAGCCCCTTCCGCTGCCCTTCTCCCACGCGGCGGTGGTGGCGTGCCTGTTTGAGGGGGAGGAGGCGGTGGAGAGCCTGAAGCGCTCGGGGCACTACTCGGAGGAGGTGGAGGGTGAGCTGAGGCAGAGGATTGAGCACGCTAAGAGGTGGGTGGAGAGGTACGCCCCGGAGATGCGGCTCACCCTGCTGGAGGACTTCTCGGAGGTGAGGGGGCGCCTGAGCGAGGAGCAGCTCACCTTCCTGTGCAGGCTGGGTGAGGTGCTGGACGGGGAGGAGATGGACGGGGAGAGGGTGCAGAGCACCATATTCAGCCTGGCGAGGGAGATGAAACTGGGGAGGAAGGCTTTTGAGGCGGTTTACCTCGCCCTGCTGGGCAGGAGGAGCGGTCCCAGGGCGGGACCCTTCCTGGCGTCCCTGGACAGGGAGTGGGTGCTGCGGCGCCTGAGGGAGGCGTGCTCCGGGTGAGAGGTGCCCCCTAAGAGGAAGGGTTTTTATATGAGGAGATACCATTAAGTAATGGTAGTTTGCTGAGGAGGAGCAGGCATGGGCAGAAGCTCGGTGGGGCTGGATGAGAACGTTGCAGGGGCGCTGTGCTACCTTCTGGGTGTGGTAACCGGGGTGGTTTTCTACCTGATTGAGAGGGATAGCAGGTTTGTTCGCTTTCACGCGGTGCAGAGCATCGTGGTGTTCGGGGGCGTACTTGTGATTCAGATGGTGCTTGCGGCTGCTGGCGTGATTCTTGGCACCATACCCGTGCTTGGAGCGGTTCTCAGCCTCATCTTTGTGGGGCTGCTGAGCACGCTCGTCTCCATTGCTGCCCTCGCCCTGTGGGTGGTGCTGATGTACAAAGCCTACAGGGGTGAGAGGTGGAGGGTGCCCGTCGCGGGAGGTATAGCCGAGAGGTACGCCTGAGGTGGTTGTGAGTGAGAGCCCCGGTGCTCCTCATGATGGCGCTGCTGGTAGCGGGGTGCACCTCAACGCAGGTGGAGCTCCCGGCTCAGGATGCTCCGGGTGAGGACGTGAGCCAGGTGCCCAGGTACGAGCCGAGCGTGCGGGTGAGCTACGACAGGTACACCCTGGGTGGGGTGGTGTACACGGATGTGGAGTACTACACCAGGGATGGGCTGGAGAGGGTGAGGGAGTTCTACCTGCGGGAGATGGACGCGAAGGGGTGGGACCTGGCGAGGAAGGAGCCCGCCGAGGGGGCGGTGCTGCCCTTCAGGGGTGCTAAGGCGGGAGCTTCCTGGTACATTGACTTCAAGAGGAAGGAGTGCACGAGCCTTGAGGGGTGCCTTCCGTACGTTGCCATGACGCTTGCCAGCTTCACAGCCAACGGGGAGGAGTACACCTACATAGGTATAAGCTTCAGGGAGGTGGCGGAGGGGTAGAGGGTGAAAAAGGCAAGGAGGTGATGTGGATGAGAGCGGGTGTGATGGTGCTCCTGCTGGTGGTGGCTGCGCTTTCCGGGTGCACGGGAGGTGGTGCGGGAGGGGGTGAGGGAGGAGAGGAGGTGCCTTCCGCGGGGGGTGAGGAGGTCCCTGTGTACGCTGGCTCCGTGCCCTACTCGGGGTCTCCGCTGATCTCGCGTATCATGGGGGTGCCGCAGGGGGTTGAGGTCAGGGTTTACTTTACCAGGGAGGCGAGCGTGAGGGAGGTTCTGGAGTGGTACAAGAGCAGGCTGGGTGAGTACCAGGTGGGGGAGGAGCCCGTGGTTACGGTTTCAACGCCCCAGGGGAGCGTGGAGTGGGGGGCTGTGTTCTTTGAGAAGGATGGCTCCGGCATAGGGGTGTGGGCGTACGGTGGCTCTGGTGCTGGAGGGGAGGGCGTGGTTTACTACGTTGCGAGGGCTCCCTTAGAGGTGCTCAGGGGTGAGGGTGCCGCCGGAGGTGAGGGCGGCGGAGAGGCTCTTCCTGCGTCGGATGTGGTGAGCGGGGAGGAGCCCCTGAAGAGGTACCCTGGCTCGGTCATGCTCGCCTACGAGAGGGACGCTGAATACCCCGCCCCCGGCTCGTGGCTGGACATAGAGTACGGCACCACGGATTCTCCGGAGGAGGTTTACGGGTGGTACAGGCGCACCTTAGTGGAGGAGGGGTGGAGCGTAGGCAGGGAGAGCAGGAGCGCGGAGTACCTTGAGGGCGAGTTTTCCAGGGGGGCGGAGCAGCTCTCGGTGAGCGTGAGCCCGCCTGATGGGGGCAGGGAGTACACCCTGATATCGGTGAGCTACGCCCCGAACAGGCTGCCGGAGAGGGACAGGGTGCAGGGGGAGGAGGTGCTTGAGAGGTACCCGGGGTCGGTGATGCTTGAGTACGCCTCCTACGGTGCTCCCGGGGGCTTCAGGGTTTACACCGCCACTTACGGAACCTACGATGGGGTGGGTGAGGTGTACTCCTGGTACCAGGATAAGCTCACCACCTTAGGGTGGCAGGTGATGGAGGCTAACCCGGGGGAGGAGTCGGCGAGCATAACCGCAATGATGCCGGAGGGGAGGTTCGTGAGGGTTGAGATAAGGAGGTACGGGTACACCCAGATTCAGGTGAGCGTGCAGGGTGCTGGAGGCGGGTGAGATGAGGTGGAGCGCTCTCCTTGCGTGCCTTCTGCTGGTGAGCGCGCAGGTTATGGCTATAGCAGCCGACTACAGCAACTCAACCATTGAAATCCTGAACTACATCGCAGGCGGCGCGGAGCCGCTTGCAGAGCTCTCGCTCAGGGAGGGCGAGGTTAGGTACGTTGACTCAGACGGGAGGAGCTTTGGGCTTAGCCGGGCTGAGGCGGACACGGTGCTTGAGGCGCTCTCGGAGCTGGAGGAGCTTGCGGGCGACGCCCAGGTGGTGTACGCGGAGTACTCGGGTAGGGAGCTCAGGCTGGTGCTGAAGTACGCGGACGGCAGGGAGGTGCGGCTCACACGTGCGGCGCCGGCGGCGCTGGCGAAGATAAGGGAGGTGCTGGGAGCCAGGGAAGGAGGCGTTCTCCTGGGGTGCCCGCCCAACCAGGGCCACGACTGGACGGTTTACCTCACCGACGACGGCAGGGTGGTGCTCTTCGCCCTGGGCAATGACATAAACGGCACCGGGCACAGCGGGAACCTGCTTTACAGGGAGAACGGGTACAGCATTGCCATCTACCGCTCGCAGGGGAACTTCAGCTTCGCGGTGCTCACCGCCGGGGGCGGGGGAGTTGTTGCTAAAGGCTTCGCCTCGGTTGCTGTGAGACCCGTGAATGAGGAGGTGTACTCCACGGCGCTGGTCTCTGGCGGGGGTGTGCAGGAAGCTAAGGTGAGCAGCGCCTTTGCGAGGGCTGTCAACGCCTTAGCCGCGAGGGGCGTGCCCATGCTGACAACGGTGGTTCTGGTTCTTCCCGCGCAGGCGGGCGAGGTGAGGGTGCTCGCGGAGGCGCAGGAAAAGCCCGTGGGTGAGGAGATAGAGCGCGCCAACGCGGAGTTCAGAAAGGCTGTAATGGAGAGGCTCAACCGCATGGCGAGGGAGCAGGGCTTCGCCGGCGTGAAGGACTTCGTAATGGTCAGCCCCCATTCGGTTATGCGCTCCCCGGTTGCCCTGCTCAGTGGTGTGGAGGAGCTCCCCCTGAAGGAGCTGGAGAAGGGCAGGGACATAGTGCTGGCAGACTTCTGCATCCCGGAGGGCTCCGAGATTCCCTCGGGCACCTACGTGATGCGGGTGGAGAAGGGCGAGAGCTGGGTGGCGGAGCTGAGGAGCCTTG
>WANG01000112.1 GCA_015521945.1 Candidatus Hydrothermarchaeota archaeon | reverse complement strand
GAGCAGGAGGGCGACACCTTAGCCAGGTTCGTGATAAGGCTCAGGGAGATAGAGGAAAGCCTGCGCATAATAGAGCAGGCGATAGACGACCTGCCCGAGGGTGAGGTTATGGCTGAGAAGGTGCCGAAGGTGATACGCCCCCCCAAGGGGCACGCCTACTCCAGGGTTGAGTCACCCAAGGGAGAGCTCGCCTTCTACGTGGTGAGCGACGGCTCACCCAAGCCCTACAGGGTGCGCATCAGGAGTCCAGCCTTCTGCAACCTCTCGGCATTCCCCCACTACTGCACCGGCGAAATCATACCCGACATGATAATCAACTTCGCAAGCGTTGACATCGTAATGGGGGAGATAGACAGATGAGCGAGCTGATATGGAGCATAGCCAGGGCGCTTGTAGGTGTGGTGGCGGTAATCCTCTTCCTCTCCCTGAACGTGCTCTTCCTGACGTGGCTGGAGAGGAAGGTCATAGCCAGGATACACGTGCGCTACGGACCCAATCGCGCTGGACCCTTCGGTCTGCTCCAGCCCATAGCGGACATGCTGAAGCTGCTCACAAAGGAGGACATAGTTCCAGAGAAGGCTGACAGGCTGGTGTTCAACCTGGCGCCTGTGATGGCTTTCCTGTTTGCGCTTCTGCCGGCGGTTACCATAGGCATAGGCAGCGGGCTCATAGCCGCCGACCTGCCTGCCGGAGTGCTCTACATAGCCGCCGTCTCCTCTCTCTCCACCATAGCCATATTAATGGCAGCCTGGGGCTCAAACAACAAGTACTCCCTTCTCGGAGGAATGCGTACCGCCGCCCAGAGTCTGAGCTACGAGATACCCTTGGTTCTCAGCATGCTGGGCATCGTTGCCATCGTTGGCTCCCTGAGCACCCAGGACATCGTGGAGGCTCAGTCCTCCGCGTGGTTCGGGATAATTCCGAAGTGGTTTATCTTCTACCAGCCCCTCGCCTTCATCGTGTTCCTCTCCGCCGTGGTGGCGGAGATGGGAAGAATCCCCTTTGACCTGCCCGAGAGCGAGTCGGAGCTCGTGGCTGGCTTCCACACGGAGTACAGCGGGATGAAGTTTGCCATGTTCATGTTCGCGGAGTACATCCACTTCGTGGTCGGCTCAGCCCTTCTGGTTACCCTCTTCCTTGGAGGGTGGTACCTGCCGGTGATAAGCCCCTTGGCTGAGAACCTGGGCGTGCTTAAGTACTTAGTGCAGGTTGCCATATTCGTGGCGAAGATGTACGTGATAATCTTCTTCCTGATGTGGGTCAGGGGCACGCTTACCAGGACCAAGGTCAACGACATGCTGGGCTTCGGGTGGAAGGGTCTCCTCCCCCTCGCCCTGCTGAACGTGGTCGTGACGGGAGTGGTGCTCACACTGAGGTGAAGGAGCGATGAGCGTGATTCAGAAGATAAAGAACCTCTCACACATCCTGCCCATGAGCGTGACCTTCAAGCACCTGTTCAAGCCCCCCATAACCCTCCAGTACCCGGAGGAGAGGCAGCAGCTGAAGCAGAGGTACAGGTGCCTGCAGAGGCTGGACGTGAAGAAGTGCATAAGCTGCGGCAACTGCGCCAGGGCGTGCCCCAACGGTGCGATTGAGATGAAGGTTGTGGGGATAGAGGAGAAGAAGGTTAAGGACAAGGTGGTGAAGAAGGAGAAGAAGCACCCCGAGGTGTACTTGGGCAGGTGCATGTACTGCGGGCTCTGCGTGGACGCCTGCCCTGTCAAGGCGCTCACCTGGCGCAACGACGTGCTTGAGCTTGCGGAGTACACCAGGGAGGAGCTCTTCTACCCCTGGTGGAAGCTCGCCGGGTATGAGGTTGAGCCGGCAAAGGGCGAAGGAGGGGGTGGGCAGTGATTCAGGATGCGGTGTTCCTGGTTATATCCCTCTGCGCGGTTGCGGGCGCAGCAGGCGTGGTCTTCGCCCAGCGTTTGTTCCATGCGGTGCTCTCCCTTGCGCTCTGCCTGCTCTCCGTTGCTGCGATTTACATAACCTTGGGTGCGGAGTTTTTGGCAGTAATTCAGGTGCTGGTGTATGCTGGAGGCGTGGTTGTCCTCTTCCTGTTTGCGGTTATGCTCACCAAGAGCGACCTGCAGCTCAAGAGGGAGCCCTTGGACACCTTTGCTCCTGTCTCTGCGGTGCTCTTCGGTGTGCTGGTGCTCTTCTACATAGCCAGAACGGGGTTCGTGGCTCATGGTGAGAGAGGCGCCGCCCCCGGAGACGTGGCGAGCGTGGGGCAGGTGATATTCTCCCCCACCAAGTACGCCCTCCCCTTTGAGCTGGTGGGCATACTCCTGCTGGCTGCCATGGTGGGTGCAATATACTTAGCAAGGAGGGATGAGCGGTGGTAACGGTGTACCACTACGTGTTTCTGGCTGCGGTGCTGTTCACCATCGGTGCCTACGGCATGCTCTCCGCAAGGAACGCGGTGAGGGTGCTGATGAGCATAGAGCTGATGCTGAACGCTGCGAACATAAACTTGGTCGCCTTCTCCAGCTACTCGGGCACGGTAGCCGGGCAGGGGCTTGCCTCCTTCGTCATCGCCATAGCCGCAGCGGAGGCTGGAGTGGGCATAGCCATCCTCTTGGTGCTGTACAGGAGCATGAGAAGCGTGAACCTGCGTGATGCAGCGGTAATGAGGTGGTAGAGATGGTGGCTGAGTACGCCTGGCTCATACCCGTGTTCCCCCTGATTTCCTTCCTGCTCATCCTGCTCTTCGGAGGAAGGATGAGAGAGGGTGGCGGGCACATAGCGGTCGTGGCAGTGGGGGCGAGCATGCTGCTCTCCCTTGCGGTCATCTCAAGCGTGGTGCGCTTCGGCAGGTACGAGAGCCAGGGAATCTCCTGGCTCGGCAGCGAGGCTTTCAGGTTCGGGGTGCTGGTTGACCCCCTCTCGGCGGTTATGCTCTTCGTGGTGAGCTTCGTGGGGTTCTTCATAGTGCTGTACTCCTTGGGGTACATGCACGGCGACCCGGGGGTGCAGCGGTACTACGCCGAGATATCCCTCTTCATAGCCAGCATGCTCTCCTTAGTTATAGCCAACAACTTGGTGTTCATGTTCATAAGCTGGGAGCTTGTGGGGCTCTGCTCCTACCTGCTCATCGGCTTCTGGTACCGCAAGCCCAGCGCTGCAAGCGCAGCCAAGAAGGCTTTTCTGGTCACCAGGGTGGGTGACATCCTCTTCCTGGCTGGAATACTGGTGGTGTACAGGGAGTTCGGCACCCTCAACCTGAGCGAGTTGTTTGAGCTTGCCCCCGGGGCTGCGCAGAGCGTGCTAACCCTCGCCTCCCTGCTGCTCTTCGGGGGTGCGGTGGGTAAGAGCGCCCAGTTCCCGCTGCACGTTTGGCTGCCGGACGCCATGGAGGGTCCCACCACGGTCAGCGCCCTCATACATGCGGCAACCATGGTCAAGGCTGGGGTTTACCTTGTTGCCAGGATGTACCCGCTCTTCACCCCCGACTCCTTGGGAGTTGTTGCGTGGATAGGCGGGATAACCGCCTTCATCGCCGCAAGCATGGCGATAGTCATGACCGACCTCAAGCGGGTTATAGCCTACTCCACCGTCTCCCACTTGGGCTTCATGACCCTCGCCCTTGGAGTGGGCGGGTATGCAGCTGGCATATTCCACCTGCTCAACCACTCCTTCTTCAAGGCGCTGCTCTTCCTGAGCGCCGGAGCGGTGCTGCATGCGGTGCACTCCCAGGATATAAGGGACATGTCAGGGCTCTGGCGCAGGATGCCCGTAACGGGCACCGCCTTCTTCATAGGCGCCTGGTCCCTCTCGGGTCTGCCCCCCTGGAGCGGCTTCTGGAGCAAGGACGAGATAATGGTGGCGGTGCACAGCTACAGCACCCCCCTGTTCTGGCTCACCGCTGCAACGGCGCTGCTGAGCGCCCTGTACATCTGGAGGCTCTTCTTCATAGTCTTCACCGGGAAGGAGAGCGAGCAGGCTAAGCACGCCCACGAGGCTCCCAGGGTGATGCTCATCCCCCTGGTCGTGCTCTCCATCGGCGCCCTCTTCTCGGGCTTTGTAAGCTTCGCGGGCTTCGGTGAGTTCGTGCAGTCAACCTTGGAGCACGTCCCCGAGGGCGGTGAGCACGCTTCCTACGGCATAATGATGCTCAGCATCCTTCTCGCCGCAGCGGGCACCGCCCTGGCGGCTCTGACCTACTACAAGCCCGTAATCTCCGCCGCGGGGGTGCGCACCGCCCTGAAGCCCGTGCACACCCTGCTCATCAACCGCTACTACCTTGACCACATCTACTACTTCTTCGCCACAAGGGTGGTTGCAGACACCGCAAGAGCGCTCAGGGGAGTGGACGAGGGCGTGGTGGACGCGGCGGTTAACGGCACCGGCAGAGCCGCAGTTAAGAGCGGGAGTCTGCTAAGGAAGCTGCACACGGGGGTGGTGCAGGACTACGCCTCCTGGGTGCTCGCGGGCGCCTTCGTGTTGCTTGTGATTGCAGGCATCTTGGGAGGTGGTGCGTAGTGCTGCAGTACCTCATACTCCTCCCCCTCGCGGGAGCCATAGCAAGCTACCTTGCGGGAAGGCAGAGCTCTTCGGCTCCCAGGGTTGTGGCTCTCGGAGTAAGCCTTGTGACCCTGGGAATGGCGTGGCTCACC
Organism: Candidatus Hydrothermarchaeota archaeon; assembly: GCA_015521945.1. Classification (GTDB taxonomy): domain Archaea; phylum Hydrothermarchaeota; class Hydrothermarchaeia; order Hydrothermarchaeales; family BMS3B; genus JAADFH01. The sequence goes on along the minus strand of WANG01000112.1, from coordinate 1,803 downwards.
CTGAGAGCCGCTCCTGCTCAGGGCTTCATGAGGGAGCAGCTAACCCTGAGGTGGATACCCACCCTTGACATAAGCTTCGCCTTAGGTGCGGACGCCCTGAGCGCAGCCCTCGTTGCTCTCACCGCCCTCCTCTTCTTAGTCTCGGTGCTCGCCTCCTGGGGCGTGGAGCACCGCGCGGGGAGCTACCACGCGTACCTGCTGTGCATGCTCGCAGGGCTGATGGGCGTGTTCACGGCTCTTGACCTCTTCCTCTTCTTCCTCTTCTGGGAGATAGTGCTCATCCCCGCCTTCATGCTGGTGAACGGCTGGGGCGGTGAGAACAGGAAGTACGCAGCCATGAAGCTGCTCATCTACACCCACCTGGGCAGCCTGCTCATGCTGGTTGGGTTCCTGCTGATGTACGCCAAGGTGCACACCTTCTCAATGCTTGAGATGAGGCAGCTCCTCAGCACGGGCAGCCTTGAGTACAGAACCTTGGTGTTCCTGCTGGTGTTCGCCGGCTTCGCCTTCAAGATACCCTTGGTGCCCTTCCACTCCTGGCTCCCCGACGCCTACACCCAGGCGCCCACTCCTGTTACCATACTCCTCGCGGGTGTGCTCTCAAAGATGGGCGCCTACGGGCTGGTGAGGGTGGCGCTGGGCATCCTGCCGGCGGAGTTTGCGGTGTTCGCAAAGCTCATAGCCACCATGGCGCTCATAAGCGTGTTCTACGCTGCCTTCTGCGCCCTCGCCCAGGAGGACGTGAAGCGGCTGCTCGCCTTCTCCAGCCTCTCCCACATGGGCTTCTTGGTGCTGGGTGTCGCCAGCCTCTCAGCAATAGGCATGAAGGGCGCGATATTCCAGATGGTGAGCCACGGGCTCATAATCGCCCTGCTCTTCTTCTGCGCCGGCATGCTGGCATCCAGGGGGTACAGCCTCAGAATCTCCCGCCTCGGCGGGGTGCTCAGGAGCTCTCCCCTGCTCGGGTGGGTGATAGTCTTCGCCTCCTTGGCGTCATTGGGGCTTCCGGGGCTGAGCGGCTTCGTTGCTGAGCTCAGCATCCTCTTGGGGCTCTTCTCGGGCTTCCCGGCGCTCGCCGGGATAGCGGTGCTCTCCCTTGCGCTGACGGCAGGCTACTACCTCTGGTTCCTGCAGCGCTCCATCTTTGGAGGTGACGCAGGGCTCAGGAAGGGCGGCGTGGCTCTGGTTGAGCTCGTGCCGGTAGCCCTGCTGGTGCTGCTCATAACCCTGCTCGGCGTGTACCCGGCTCCCTTCATGGAGCTCGTAAACGGAATAGCAGGACAGCTTGTAAATGCGGTAGCAGGAGGTGCCTGAAATGTTCCAGGAGCTTCTTCCAGAGATTCTGCTGATAGGTGCGGCGCTGCTGCTGGTGCTGCTCCAGGGCTTCTGCGGCAGAGATGCGGGAGCAAGGCTCTCGGGCTACCTTGCCTTAGTAGCCACCGGCGCGGCGCTGCTGCTGGTCTCGCTGCACTCTGGTGCGGGTGTTGAGAAGGTGCTGATACCCGGGATAATAGTCATGGACCCCTTCAGCCTCTTCTTCAAGCTGCTCTTCCTCACCCTGAGCTTTCTGGTAATCCTGGGCTCCATAGACGCCATGAAGAGGTACAGGATGGGCGGGGAGTACTACTCCATGCTCCTCTTCACCACCTTCGGCATGCTCATCGCCAGCATGGCGGTTGACCTGGCGGTGCTCTACGTTGCCGTGGAGCTTGCCACCATCTCCACCTTCGCCCTCGCCGCCTTCAGGAAGGACAGGGCTGGAGCAGAGGCGGGGGTGAAGTACTTCGTCATAGGCGCCCTCTC
>WANG01000111.1 GCA_015521945.1 Candidatus Hydrothermarchaeota archaeon | reverse complement strand
CGGCTGGCGCTTTCAACGTAGGGAGCAAATACGGTTAGGCTGTCCCCCATCCTTAGGAACTCCCTCCCTACAAGCTCCGCATGCATGGAAACTCCACACGTGGCATTCCATCTGCTGAGTATTGCGATGTTCATCGTCAGTATGTATAGAGGTTAACAAAAGATAATAAATATCAACACCCGGAGCTTATCCTCAATCAGCACCACGTATCATGCACGTACAGGGGCACAGGAATGCCGGGGAGGAGCTCTGAAGAGGCGCAAAAATGCACGCGTGCGCTCAGCCTCTCACTCCGAGCTCCTCCATCCTCTCCAGTGCCTCCCTGATTCTCTCAACTGGCTGTGTGAGGGCGAGCCTCACGTACCCCTCTCCGTGCTCCCCGAAGCCGACCCCTGGAGTTACCACCACCCCAGCCTCAAGCAGCCTCTCGGCGAAGGCGATGGAGTTTCCGCCCGGCACAGGCACCCAGAGGTAGAAGGTGGCTTTTGGCTTCTCCACCCTGAACCCCAGCCTTCTGAGCCCCTCCACCATCACGTCCCTGCGCCTCTGGTATTCGCGCACCGCCTCCTGCACGCACTCCTGGGGTCCCCGCAGAGCTGCAATGGCGGCATCCTGGATTATGCCCGAGGCACCGCTGTCAACGTTGGTCTTCACCTTCTTCAGCCCCTCAATCACCTCGGCGTTTCCGCAGGCGTAGGCAATCCTCCACCCCGTCATGCTGTAGGTCTTGGAGAGGGAGTTTATAACTATCCCCACATCCATGGCGCCCTCAGCCTCAAGGAAGCTCCTCACCCTGTAACCGTCAAAAGCCATGCTGGCGTACGCCTCGTCTGAGCACACTATGAGCCCGTACTCCGTGGCAAACTCCACAACCTCACGGTAGAAGTCAAGCTCCGCAACGGCTGCGGTGGGGTTGTTGGGGTAGTTGAGCCAGAGCATCCTGGCACGCTTCAGCTTCTCCTCTGGCACCTCCCACAGCTCAGGAAGGAAGCGGCGCTCCTCCTTGAGGGGAAGCACCTCCGGCACGCCCCCTGCAAAGAGGGTGCCCGTCCTGTAAACGGGGTACGCCGGACACGGGCAGAGCACCACATCTCCTGGGTCAACGAAGGCGAAGTGGATGTTGTGCACGCCCTCCTTGGAGCCTATCAGGGCTATCACCTCCCTCTCGGGGTCAAGCTCCACCCCGAAGTCACTCCTGAACCTCTCCGCCACCGCCTGCCTGTAGGTGAGCTTGCCCTCGTAGCTGGGGTACCTGTGGTTCTCCGGGTTCTTCGCAGCCTCGCAGGCGGCTCTGACGATGTGCTCGGGTGTGGGTATGTCAGGGTCCCCGACGCCGAAGCTTATTATGTCCACGCCCTGCCTCCTCTTCTCCTCCACCTTCCTGTCCAGCTCCGCAAACAGGTAGGGGGGAAGCCTGCCTATGCGCTCCGCGTACCTCATGACAAGCACCCGCTTAGATAATTATTGATACTTGTGAGGGGTTGAAGTCTAAGATTAAAAATTTTTCCCTGAGGCTGGCGCATGGGGACGCTGATAATAACCGAGAAGCCCAAGGTGAGCAGGCGCATCGCCTACGCTCTGTCCAAGGAGTGCAGGAGCAGGCGGGTGGGCAGGGTTAGCTACTACGAGCTCAGGGTGAACGGGGAGACGGTGTACGTGGCAAGCGCCGCCGGGCACCTGTACTCCCTGAAGGAGAGGAAGAGCTCCCGCTCGTACCCCGTGTTTGACGTGGAGTGGGCGCCCCTCTACGAGATAGAGAAGGGGAAGGGGTACACCAGAGCCTACATACGCCTGCTGGAGGAGCTGGCGAAGAGGGTGGAGAGGTTCATCATAGCCACCGACTACGACATAGAGGGTGAGCTGCTGGGCTACAACGCCCTGAGGTTCGCATGCTCCGCAAGCAGCGCCAAGAGGATGAGGTTCTCAGCCCTCACGAAGGTTGACATCCTGAAGGCGTACAGGGACCTGGCGGAGGTTGACCTGCTGCTGGTTAAGGCGGGGGAGACCAGGCACATAATGGACTGGTACTGGGGGATAAACACCTCCAGGGCGCTTACGGATGCGGTGAAGAGGTGCTCAAACAGGTTCATCACCTTCTCAGCCGGCAGGGTGCAGACTCCAGCCCTGGCGATACTTGTGCAGCGGGAGAGGGAGATAGCCAGCTTCACCCCCGAGAAGTTCTGGACCCTCAGCGCCGTGCTGCTCGCCGGGAGGAGCAGGATAAAGGCTGCCCACGTGGAGGGCAGAATCCGGGAGCGCTCAAGGGCTCAGGAGCTTCACGAGAGGCTGAAGAAGGCGAAGAAGGCGAGGGTGGTGAGGGCAGAGTACAGGGAGGTGGAGCAGCTTCCCCCGCCCCCCTTTGACTTGGGCACCCTGCAGAGCGAGGCTTACAGGCACCTGCGGCTGAGCCCGAAGCAGTGCCAGGACATGGCTCAGAACCTCTACGAGAGCGGGTACATCTCCTACCCCAGGACCTCCTCCCAGAAGCTTCCCCCCACCATAGGGTACAGGAGGATTATCCAGGAGCTGGAGAAGAACCCCGAGTTCAGGGAGCTCGCGGGGGAGCTGCTCGGTATGGAGAAGCTCAGGCCCAGGCAGGGTGGCAAGGAGGACCCCGCCCATCCCGCGATTTACCCCACGGGCACTAAGCCAAAGAAGCTACCCGAGAGGGAGGCGAAGCTGTACGAGCTCATAGTGCGCAGGTTCCTGGCCTGCTTTGCAGGGGCGTGCAGGCGCAGGGTGCTGGAGGGTGAGGTGGAGATTGAGGGGGAGAGGTTCAGGTTCGCCCTGGCGAGCACCCTGGAGCAGGGGT
>WANG01000110.1 GCA_015521945.1 Candidatus Hydrothermarchaeota archaeon | reverse complement strand
GTATTGAATCCAGATAAACTAAATGTTCAAAGTAAAGAAGCTGATGATTTCACAAGACATAGAGTTAAAATCGTTGATGGGGATATTGAAGAAAATATACAAATTTTTGCAGAAATATTTAAGAAAAATAGAATTACACCTGCATTAATTGCGTGCAATACTGTAGATAGAGCAATTGAAGTTTATAAACAACTAAAAAGTATGGGATATCGAGTTATGCTTATTCATGGTCGGTTTACTTATGGAGATAGAGAGAAGATTGAAAGAAAATTGAGAATAAATTTAAATGATTATGATTTTGTTGTTGCAACTCAGGTGGTAGAAGTTTCACTAGATATAAGCTTTAATACAATTTTGACAGAGCCGGCTCCTTTAGACGCATTGATTCAACGCTTTGGCAGAGTAAACAGGCAAGGTTGGAAGAAAAGAAAAATTTCTGATGTTTATATTTTAACAGAAGGTTCAAAAAATGACAAAAAAGTTTACAAACCATACACGATTGTAAAACGTAGCATCAATATATTAGAAGAATTAAATGGTCATAAACTAAAAGAATCAAAGATTCCGCGGTTAGTAAGCGAAGTTTATTCTGAAATTAACAAAAATCTTATAACAGAAATAGAAAAATATAAACAAATAGCAATTGAGCTTTTTAATGACCTACAACCTATGAAGAAGAGTGAAGATGAAGAAGAATTTTATAAGATGTTCCAAGGATTAGAGGTGATTCCAATAAGATTTGTTAATAAAGTTTATGAGCTAATTAAAAGCGAAAGGGGGATTGAAGTTAATAAATATCTTGTGCCGCTATCTTATTGGAAGTTCTTCGCTATTAAAGAAGAATTTGGCAATGAAGTCTTTACTTACGACAAAGAATGTAAAAATTTTATTGTGAACTTAAATTATAGCCATGAAATTGGATTAATTGATGAAATTGATAACAGCGTTACAATATTATAGGTAATTTAATATTGTCATCAACCAATTAAGTTAACAAAAATCTGCACCACATATTAGTTTTTGTCCTAATATAAGTGTATCCCCATTAAATCAAAGTAGCCCGTAGATACAGAGATACAGATCAACACCCCCACCCTCACCCACGGCTCTGCCTCAGCATCCTCAGGTGCTCCTGGCAGAACTCCATGCTCTTCTCATCCACCTCCGCAAGGCTGTTGGAGAAGCTCATCACGCACGGGGAGGTGCAGTGCCTCATCCCCAGCGTGTGCCCCAGCTCATGCAGCGCCTCCTTCAGCAGCCTCTCCCTGAACCTCCTCCTCTCCGGGTGGCGAAGCCTGAAAGTTGAAACCACCGCCGCTCTCCCCCTGAGCTCCGCGAGCCCGAACACGAAGTTCATGGGCTCAGCATAGATATCCTCAGAAACCACACCCAGCACCCTTCCCGTGTGCCTCCTGGACAGCGTCCACAGCACCACCTCCGCGGAGTACTGCCCCCTGAGGGGGTTGTACCCAGGGCACACCTCCATCCCCTCCTCCAGGCGGCACCTCCAACCGAGCACCTCAGAAAGCGCCCCGCACAGCCACTCAAGGGTATCCCCCTCAACCCTCCCGATGCCCACCAGGCTGAGCCTCACCTCCCACTCCTCCTCAGGTAGTACTCCACCGCACCCACCGCATTCACAACCTGTGGCTCCTCAGGCACGAGCACCTCGGCGCCCAGCACCTCACAAAGCGCCTCAACCACACCCCTGTTCTTCGCCGTCCCCCCAACCACAGCCACCCTCCTCACCCCCTCCGGCACCATCCCGGCGATCCTCCTGGCGAAGGCAAGGTGCACCCCCCTAATCACCTCCTCCGGCGAGTACCCCTCAACCAGACGCGACACCACCTCGCTCTGGGCAAACACGCTGCAGGTGGAATTAATCTCGGGAGCCCTGCGAGCCCGCCCATGCATCTCCCCCAGCTCCTCCACCCTTACCCCGAACTGCCCTGCCATGAGCTCAAGAAAAGCCCCCGTGCCAGCGCTGCACTTATCATTCATCCTGAACCCACCCCCGCGAACCTCTATAACCTTCGTATCCTGACCCCCGATATCCAGTATCACATCCACCTCCTCCCCCAGCAGCCTCCTCACCCCGTAGATGGCGGTGGTTATCTCCGTCACCCTCAGCTCCGCCGGCACGTGCCTCCTGAAGTACCCCGTAGCAGCCTCAGCTTTATCCCCCCGCAGGAGGGTGCGCCACTCCTGGGAGCCCACCACCCTGAAGGAGTACTCCCCATCCTCAAAGTACGCCCCCTTTGCGGTTCTGCTGCCCACATCCAGCCCGGTTATCATCACACCTCCCCCAGCCGCTCCGCAAAAGCCTCCAGCCTGAGGCGAACCTGCTCGGGAGTTCTACCCGGAAGGTCTGCCTCAACGCTCAGGCAGGGAATGCCCAGCTCCCCGCACAGCCCGCGCAGCAGGGAATCCTCAAGCCTGTGGTGGCAGGCGTACTGCTGGAAGTGCACCGCAGCCTCCACCCTGTGCCTCCTGAGCTCCCTCCTGAGGAACTCCAGCCTTCGCCTGAGGTGCAGGGCAAAGGTGTACCCCGAGTACGCCCCCGCAAGCTCCGGGATACTCCTGCCCGTGTGGCGTACGAACTCGTAGGGCATCTCATCAAACACCACCAGCATCCCCAGCTCAGCAAGAAGAGCATGAAAGTCCGAGTATATGGGAGGTATCCCCAGGAGAGCCACACGGTGCTCGTACCCCTGCTCCACCTCCTCCACACCCTCCAGCACCTCCCTGTACCTCTCAGGGCTCCCCATCAGGTCGCTCGCAGCCACCTCAACCCTGAAACCCGTCACCGGGTCAACCTCACCCCTCTCCCTCAGCCGGTGCACCTCCATCGCAAGCCCCTTCAGCTCCGCAACCTCATCCATGACCCCCTCCTCGGGCTCACCCAGGAAACCCGCAAGCGCCCTGAGCTGCTCCTCCATGAACCCCCGCTCACCCGTGAAGGAGTAGGCGAAGTGGTGGGCGGGTATTCCCGAGAGCTCCACCCGCTGGGCATCAACGAGGGAGGTGTAGCAGTCACCCCCCGCCACGACCACCAGTGCATCCACCTCCACCTTCCCCCTGAGCAGCAGCTCGCGCCACACAGCGCTCCAGGCGCACAGCTTCTCGGCAGGCTGCACCCCGCTCTCGGGCACCAGGTTGTTGAGGTCAAGAGCCGTGCATCCGCAGGCGTATATTAGCTCAGGAGGAACAAGGGCGGTTACTCCAACTCTCCTGCGCCTCACCCCGCAGCCCGCCGCAGAAGACACACGCACCCCGTTCACCAGCCTTTCG
>WANG01000109.1 GCA_015521945.1 Candidatus Hydrothermarchaeota archaeon | reverse complement strand
GGGGGGAGGAGAAGGTGACGTTGTGGCAGGTGCGGCAGCTCAGGCCAGAGTGGTAAACGGAGAGGGAGAGGTTGCCCGCCTGGGAGGGGTGGCAGCCTGCGCAGCTAACGTTCTCACCGGAGATGAAGCGGTGCTGAAGGCTGAAGCTGCCAAAGGGGAAGTAAACCGCACCCAGCGCCGCAAGCACCAGCGCCGATGCAAACCCCAGCCACAGCAGCTTCACTACCCCACCTCCAGAAGCCTCCCTCTTCGCATCACCAGCCTGCGCTCAGCCTGCTCTGCCAGCTCCCTGCTGTGGGTGACCAGCAGAACCGCCGTTCCCTCCTCCCTGTTCATGCGCCTTAGCATGCGCATCACCAGCGCCTCCGAGTCCTCGTCCAGGTCGCCGGTGGGCTCATCAGCAAGAATCAGCTCGGGGTGGTTCATGAAAGCCCTCGCCACCGCCACCCTGCGCTGCTCACCCCCGCTGAGCTGCCAGGGGTAGGCGTGCATCCTGTGCTCCATGCCCACCTGCTCCAGCAGCTCCCTCGCCCTCGCCTCAGCCTCCCTCTCATCCGCGCCCGCCAGGGAGGCGGGAAGGAGCATGTTCTGCCTCACGCTCAGGGTCGGGAGCAGGCTGGAGAACTGGAACATGAACCCTATCTTCCTGTTCCTGAGTGCAGAAAGCTCCTCATCCCCGAGCTCCCAGATGTCCACACCGTCTATCTTCACCCTTCCCACCGTCGGCTTTGAAAGACCCCCTATCAGGGACAGAAGGGTGCTCTTTCCGCTTCCTGAATGCCCCGTCACCGCCACAAACTCGCCCCTGTCTATATTAAGAAACACATTTCTAACGGCGTAAACCTCGTAATCTCCGAGGCGGTATATCTTGGTGAGGTTGTTCACGCTGACCAGCATCTACTCACCGGCTCTTATCGCATGGTAGGGCTCAAGTCTTGAGCTCCTGTAGGCAGGCAGTATGCTCGCCAGGGTGCTGAGGAGCAGCGCCAGGTCTATCACGCCCACGCTCAGCAGCCCCGCGTACAGGCGGTCCGGCATGGGGTAGGGTATGCCCAAGGACGCCGAGATGTACCCGCTCACCTGGGAGAGCAGCAGGTAGCCCGCACCCACGCCCAAGGCACCCCCCAGGGTTGCCAGGATGCACACCTCAGCCATGAGGTACCCGAAGATGAAGCGCCTGGTTGCCCCCAGGGCTCTGAGTATTCCGAACTCCCTCATGCGCTCCCTCACGCTCATGGAGAGTATCACCGAGATGAGCAGGATTGCGGTGCCCCATATCACACCGCTGAGCACCAGCAGGCTTCCCAGCAGAAGGTGCATCTGGTTCCTCACGTTCGCCAGCGCCCGCTGCGCCACCACCGCCTTCAGCTCCGGGAAGTTGAACTCTATAGCCTCAGCCACCCTCTCCGCATCCGCTCCTGGAGACAGGCGGAGCATGATAACCGACACCTGCCCCTCTCTCAGGTCCCCACCCCCGCGCTGGGTCAGCAGGTAGAGGGTTGAGAGGGGCATGAATATCCCGCGGTCAAAGTAGGGTATCCCCGTGGGCTCCATCCTCCCGGCTATCCTGAACCTGTACCCGTAGAGCTCCACCTGGCTGCCCGGGGTGAGGGCGTACTCCGAGCCCGCAAACACCTGCATCCTTCCGAGGCCTCCTGCCCGGTGTATCCAGGGCATGACTATGAAGTCCCGGGCAGGGTCAAACCCCACCAGCACCACGCCCCTGAGGGAGCAGCACTCCCGGGGCGGCTCAACGAACGCCAGGGGCGAAGCCGCCTCAACCCCCTCAATCTTCTCAAGCTCCTCCGCGTAGGTGTAGCTCAGGTGCCACCGCACGGGCTTTGCGCCCAAGAGCACGCCCTCCGCGCTGCTTTCGGCGCTCGCGGGCACCACCATAACATCCGCACCGAGCTGAGCCATGCTGAGCCTCAGGGAGGTGGACATGCTCAGGGTCAGGACGAGGGAGATGAACAGGGTGGCGGAGGCGATTGCTATGGCACAGGCTATCCCGGCGGTTCTGAACTTCCGCATCCTCAGGTTCTGCAGCGCCAAGGTGATGTGCATCCTCATTTCGTCCCCTCAGGGTACGGGGTGGCAGGGAAGATTGAGGAGTAGTATGCACCCTTCTCTGATAAATTTCTTACCGTCCCAGAGCCAGGAGGCGAGCTCACCCTCAGGGGTGGCTATGAGGTAGCTGGCGCCCTCCCAGGCTGCCCTGCTTTGGTCAATGCCCGAGGGCACGGGGGAGCCGAAGGGGTGGGAGTGGTAGAAGCCCACCACCTCCAGCCCCTCACCCTCAATCTGCTCCGCCGCCCTCAGGAGCTCCTCTGGAGGTATCTCGTACTCCGCCTCTGGAGCCACAGAGGCGTTGGCGCATGGGATGGCGGCGAGGGCGAGCTTGAAGCTCCCCCTAACCCTTCCCGCCACCACGCCGCACGCCTCTTCGGGCGCCCGCCTCTTGGCATCCTCCAGAATCACCTCCTCCACCCGGGGGGCGAGCAGCATCACCCCAGCCCCATCACCCCCGCACCTATTGCCAGAATGCCGAGAAGCAGGCAGAGGTAGGAGAAGCGCTCCCTCTCCGCCACCCTTAGCATAAAGTGGATGGTGAGGAAGCTCACCCCAAGCGCCATCAGGGTGCCTGCCACCGCAGGTGGGGAGAAGCTCCAGCCAGAGGCGCTGACCAGGTTCAGCCCGAGTATCGCCGGCACTGCCATGAGGAAGCTCAGCCTGAGCGCCTCTGCGGGGGAGTAGCCCAGCATAAGCAGCGCAGCCAGGGTGGTGCCCGAGCGGGATATCCCAGGAACAACCGCAACCCCCTGGGCGACCCCTGCGATGAGCATGTCCCGCACCCCCGCATCCTCCGCGGTCTTCCTCCCTCCACCGGGCAACCTGAGCATCACGGCGGTCAGGAGCAGCGCAACCCCCACGAGCACGTTCACCGCGCTCCCTGAGGCACCCTCAAACCCCCGCACGAGCAGGAGGTACAGGGGCGCCCCGGAGAGCGCTGAGCCAGCCGTCGCCACGCCCACGAAGCGCAGGAG
>WANG01000108.1 GCA_015521945.1 Candidatus Hydrothermarchaeota archaeon | reverse complement strand
TCCTCACGGCGGGAGCGTTCTCAAGAATCGCCCTGTGCAGGGCAACCTTCAGCACCCTGTCCTTGAGGTCCCTCCCCGACATCCCGGAGGTCAGCCCGGCTATCTCCCTGAGGTCCGCCTCAACCTTCAGGGGCATCCTGCTGGCGTAGTGCTTCAGAATCAGGTACCTCTCCCTCTCGTCGGGCAGCCTGAAGAATATCTCCTCCTCAAACCTGCTCCTCAGCGCTCTGTCCAGCATCAGGGGGTTGTTGGTGGCGCCCACGGTAACCACTCCCGGGTTCTCCTGCACCCCATCCAGCTCCGTGAGCAGCGCATTCACCACCTCGCTCACATCCCCCCTTATCCCCTGGTAGGTTCTGTCAAGCCCTATTGCATCCAGCTCATCTATGAACACCACGCTGGGAGCCGCATCCCTCGCGCTGGCGTACAGCTCGTGGATGCGCTTGCTCCCATCCCCCACGTACTCCCCTATCAGGTCGGTTGCCCTTATCAGGAACAGCCTGGCATGAGCCTCGGAGGCAAGAGCCTTGGCGGTCATGGTCTTACCCGTGCCTGGGGGACCGAAGAAGAGCACGTTCTTCGGCGCCCACTCACCGAACCTCTCGGGCTCCTTCAGGTACCTCAGGATTATCCTGCACTTCTTCTTCACGTCCTCGTGGCCGATTATGTCCGAGAACCTGACCTCATGCAGAACCTTTGAGCCCTGGGGAGCCCTCTCAATGAATATCCTGGTATCCTCGGTTATCGTCACCTCTCCCCGCGGGAGCACCTTCACAACCTCAAAGGCGAAGTCAGGTATCAGCCTCTGGTCAAACAGGATATCACCCTGGCTCACCGTGGTGCCCAGCCACTGCTCCCTGGCGTAGATCTCAAACAGCTTCTCATCGCTGACGCTCAGGGGCGAGGTTCTGGACACGTCCCGCAGGGGGTACCCTCTGGGTCTAAGCCTTACGTACCTCGCAGGCCTCGCCCTGTGAAGCTCCCGCTCCCTCTTCTTGCGCTCCCTGAGCTTTACCCCAATCCACTCATCCAGAAAGGTCTGCGTGGGCACTGCCTCCGGTGGTTTTTACACCCGCACCGAAGGTTAATGTCTAAAACCAAATTTGAGCCTACACGAACCACACAAGTATCGCCACGCCTATGGCAATCATCACCACACCCGAGAACAGCCGCATGCTCCTGGCGTGCCTCTCCTCCATCTCCTTCAGCCTGAGGGTCACCCTCTCGCTTGACGCCAGGGCGAGGAGCACGATCAGGGGGAGCACGAACATCAGGTTGTAGAGCATCAGGTACACCAGCCCCTGGGCGTAGGTGGTCTTCGCAGAGAGCAGCGCCAGGATGGCAACGTATATCCCTCCCGAGCACGGGAAGGTGCACAGCCCCACGAGGAACCCCAGCACACCAGCTGAGGGAGCGGTTCCACGGTACGCCCACCTCCTGAGGGTGGCGTGGGTGAATCCCGGGATGCGCAGCCTGAAGGGCAGCAGCATGGGCTGGAAGTGGTTGATTACGTTTATCCCTCCCAGGATGATTATAAGCCAGGCGCCCAGCTTCGCCATGAAGTGGGGCTTGCCCGCGAACACCAGAGCCTTCATTATCCCCAGCCCTATCAGGAAGTACGCTAAGTATATGGCGGAGATGTATATCGCCCCCATTTTGAGCACGTCACCGCGGGTCCTCTGCAGGGTGTACAGGAAGGCTATGAAGAACAGCAGCACCGCAAAGGCGCAGGGGTTTATGCCGTCAAGCAGTCCGGAGACGAGCACTAAGGGAAGCATGCCCGTGGTATCGTAGAGCCTCTCCGCCACCCCTCGCCCCCCCTCGGGCACGTACTCTAAGGGTGAGCGCCCCGCATCAAACTCCTCAATCCGCCCGCCCGGAGCCCACACGAGGTAGGTCTCCCCCGGCTCCATCTCATCGTTGTACACCACCAGCGTCCCTCTGGCTCTCAGGCTATCCCTTATAACCTGCTCCGGCAGGTGCCCCTCTATGAATATCCTGCCGTCCACCACGGTGCTCATGTGCGCCCACAGCTCTGGGGGCACGCCCGCCCTCCTGTGGACATCCACCAGCTCCTGGCGGTACTCCGGCTGGTTAATGTAGTCCTTCAGCACGACCCTCTCAACCCCCTCCTGCTCAAGCAGGGGCACTAAGGTATGGTTTATGTAAACAATGCACGCGGAGCACGCCTGGTTGTAGTATATCACCGCCTCCTGTGCGGCGGCAGCCGCCGGGATGAGGAGAAGCACAAGCGCAAGAGCGGCAGCCCTCACATTACCACCACCGCTGTGACAGGCACCACCAGCTCTGGAGTCTGCGGGTCGTTGGTGAGCACGTAAACCTCACGGTACACCTTCCCCTCCACCCTCGTCCCCATGCGCCTGGGGTCAAAGCTTATCCTCAGCTCAGCCTCCTCCCCCGGCGGAATCACCTTCCTGCTCACCTCAGCCTCCGTGCACCCGCAGGAGGTGCTCACCCCCTCAACCACCAGGGGCGCATCTCCCGCGTTGACCAGCCTCAGTGTAGCCGTGACCTCGGTGTAGGGCACCTCTCCGAAGTCGTACCTCGGGGGAAACACCTGCACCCTGGGCTCCCCGGGGGCGGAGAGGTAGGCAAGCACCGCCGCCCCCGCCATTACAACGCCCACCAGCGCCAGCACCTGCCACACCCTCATCTCAATCCACCTGGAACACCCTTACCCACACCCTCACCACAGGCTTCTCGGGGTCGCTGGAGTACACCTCTATGTACCTGCTCACCTCGCCCCTCAGATCGGGGTGCACCCTGGGGTTGTAGTACACCCGCAGCACCGCCTCCTCCCCCGGTGGAATCCTCAACCTCCAGTTCTCGGGATTGGTGCCGTGCTCCCTCATGGTGAACCTGGGTCCCTCCCTTCCCCCGTACACCACCGAAGCCGTGGTGCACGCGCAGGAGGAGTCAATGTAGCTCAGCACCAGGGGCTTATCTCCTATGTTCTTTATCTTCAGGTCAGCGCTGACCTCACCTCCCGCGACGCTCACCCTGCCGAAGTCGTACTCCGTGGGTGTTATGAGTATCTCGCCCCCCGCTTCACCCCCGCTCTCCGAGCCCTTAGCGTAGAGCATGTAGCCCAGAGCCCCCGCTGCAAGCGCCACAAACACCAGCACCGGCACCAGGGGGAAGCCCCCCCTCTCCTCCCTCACCTCCTGCTTCCTTCGCCTTCTGCTTCTCCTCTTTCCCAAGCTACCACCTCATATCAGAGCCGGGAAGTAGGGCAGGAGCTTCGCCTGCGCGTACTTGTCCAGCCCCGCGAGAATCGCAAGGGCGGTCAGGATAATCACCCACCCAGCCAGCTTCCTGATTCTCTCCGAGTTCCTCCTGACCCACTCCATTCTTGCCCCGAAGTGCTTGCTCCCGTAGGCGATGGTGAGCATGGGCACGCTCATCCCCAGGGCGTACACGAAGAGCAGGAAGGTGCCCTTTGCCACGTTGCCCCCCATCGCCACGTACGAGAGAACCGCTCCCAGCACGGGTCCCACGCAGGGTATCCACACCACCCCCAAGGACATCCCGAGGAGGAAGGCGCCAATCAGGGAGCCGTTCTGCATCCTCCCCGGCATTCTCGCCGAGAGCGCCGAGGACAGGGCTGAGGTGTACCTCACGTACACGCTGTTCAGCCCGTCATCAACCATCACCGCGCCGAAGCCCAGCATGAAGACTATGGCAAAGTACCTCATTGCCTCCCCCAAGGAGCTCGCAGCCACGCCGAGGGCTGAGAACACGCCCCCCATGAGGCTGAAGGTCAGCGCCATCCCGGCAACTATAACCACCGGCCTCAGCCTGCTTCCAACACTCCCTGCAAGCAGGGGCGGGAGAAGGGGGAGGATGCAGGGAGTGGCAACGCTAACCACACCTGCAAGAAACACCATTATCACCGAAGGCTCTATGGGTATGAATCTCGCCTCCTGCCAGCTTTTTGAGCTAACTCCTCTCATAACCTTTACCATTTACAAATTATAATATCGGCGCCCCCATGAGCTTTCAGGATGGCGAGGGTGCTGGAGCAAGTTTTGCTGCGACCGTTAAGCTTCGGGAGATTGCAGGATGATTGAGCAGGAGCTGGAGCAGGAGGAAACCTTCTGCATTCTTGATGAGGTGCTCTCGGGTGGCACTCTCTCCGAGAGGGACGCCTGCCTGCTGCTCAGGGAGGGCAACCTCCACGCCCTGGGTATGGCTGCCGACGAGCTCAGGCGGAGGCAGTGCGGGGATGAGGTGGGCTTCGTGGTGAACAGGCAGATAAACTACACCGACGTTTGCGTTGCCCGCTGCGCCTTCTGCGCCTTTCATTCTGAGCCAGGGGAGGGGTACGTTCTCAGCCTTGAGGAGGTGCTTCGCAAGGCTCGGGAGGCTGTGGAGATGGGAGCCACGGAGCTCCACATCGTGGGCGCCCACAACCCCGAGATTCCCTTTGAGTACTACGAGGACATGCTGCGGATGCTCAGGCAGAGGTTTCCGGAGGTGCACCTCAAGGCGTTCACCGCCACCGAGATAGCCTTTTTTTCCAGGAACTTCGGGATGAGCGTTCGTGAGGTTCTTGATAGGCTCAGGGCGGCTGGTTTGCAGAGCCTTCCCGGTGGTGGGGCAGAGATACTTGACGATTCCCT
>WANG01000107.1 GCA_015521945.1 Candidatus Hydrothermarchaeota archaeon | reverse complement strand
CCAGAAGCCCCACAGCAGGATTATGAGCAGCCCCAGCACGGATATCTCAAGCTTCATCCAAAGCATTCCTGCAGGGTAACGTGATGCAGGGTTATGCCTCAAGGCGTGGGTGTGAGTGAGGTGTCTCCGCAGGTGCTCTGAAATTGGGGGGATGCCTGCACCCGAGTGGGTGAGTGCAGCCTCTTCAACGTAGCCGAAGCAGAGCTTTTCTGCACGCTTGCCGCCCGGTGGTGCGCAGGGGCTATCTCTCAAGAAAGCTGTAGAAGCCCCTCTCAAGCCTCGCCCCCAGCCTGACCTCAACGGGCAGAAGCCTCTCATCCGTGCCCATCACAATAACTCTATTATTTTGTGGGTGAAGGGTGGTGATGCCATTCGGTAGTCGGGGCAACCGCGGGGGTGGTGCAGAGGCGGTGCTGCAAAATTCAGTATCAGAAGGGCACGTGAAAACCTCGGAGCACCACAAATTAAAACAAAGTTAACCGATGTTAAAAAGTTTTAATATTCGTGATGCTTCAGGACGCCGCAGAGGTGGTGTACGGGTACCGCGGCAGGAGGCTCAGGTACGTGCTTGAGGGGGATGAGGAGAGCGAGGGAGAGGGGGAGGTGGAGATAGCAGGCTTCATAATCGCCGGCAGGTACTTCAGGCTCGGCGGGGTTAGGGTAGCGGACCCTGATAGGTGCAGGCGGTGCGGTGAGTGCTGCAGGAGCATCGGGAGGAGCATAAGAGCCTCCCCCTCCGACATAGAGAGGTGGATAAGGGAGGGCAGGGAGGACATCCTCACCCTCCTTGAGATGCACGAGGAGGACGGCGAGCTGGTTACCAGCGGGGAGCTGCTCTTAGGCGACTCTAAGGGGAGGTGCGTGTTCCTTGAGGAGGGGCGGGAGGGGAGCCTCTGCAGGATTCACCCCACAAAGCCCGAGGTGTGCGCCGAGTACCCCCTCAACCTTGGTGGCGTGTGCAGGGGCGGGGTGGACTTCAGGGAGCAATCTCCCTGAGCACCTCAATCAGCTCCTCCACGTGCTCCCGCTTCACGTGGGGCATGAGCACCACCCTCGCCTCACCCCTGCGCGTCCTTGAGACCGCCCACCCCCTGCGCCTCAGCTCCCCCACAACATCAGCCTCGGGGTGCTCAAACACCAGGAGGTTCATCCAGGGCTCGCGCACGATAAAGCCGAGCTCCTCAAGCCCCTCCTTCAGCCTCAGGGTATTCCTCATGCACTCCTCCACCACCCTGCGGTACCCCTCCCTCCCCATGCTCTTGAGCACCGCAAACACCGCGGCTGCGCTGGCACCGCTTCTGGTGCCCAGCAGGGTGCACTGCACCGGCATGCTCAGGTAGGGGGACTCCACCTGCAGGCTCTCCAGCAGCTCCTCCCCCCTGAAGAGTATGCACCCCGCGGGCACTGGGGCGAGCCCCATCTTGTGGGGGTCAACGGTTATGGAGCACACCCCAGGGAGAGAGAAGTCAAACCTCCTGACCCTGTACCCCAGCTCCCCGAGGAAGGGCAGCACAAAGCCCCCAAAGGCTGCATCCACGTGCAGGTAAACCCCCCGCTCCTCCGCCAGCTCCGAGAGCGCCTCAACGTCATCCACCCCCCCGTACTCGGTGTTGCCAGCGATGCCCACCACCGCCACCGTGCGGGGTGTGAGCTTCCTCCTCACATCCTCCACATCAACGCTTGAGTCCGGCAGGGCTCTGGCGTACACCAGCCTGAGCCCCAGCATCCTGGCAGCCTTCTCAAAGGAGAAGTGGGCGGTCTCCGGGAGCACCACCTCCGGCTTCCTGACCTCGGAGAGCTCACGCGCCACCCAGAGGGCGGTGATGTTAGCTTCAGTCCCGCCGCTCACTATAAACCCCTTAGCGCTCCCGCTGCCCAGCAGGGAGGCTATCTCCCCGACAGCACGCCTCTCAAGCTCCTTGGTGCCCTGGAAGAGCCCCGGGTCTCCCAGGTTGGTGTCCAGGAAGCGCAGGAACGCCTCCACCCCCGCCCTGTGGGGGGTGGTGCACATGGAGCTGAGTATCCTGCCACTCCCGTAGCTCATGTCCCTGCGCTTTGCCTCCCGCAGGGCAGCCTCAAGCTCTTCCCGGCTCCATCCCTTCTCCTGCACAGAGGGTTGCGCAGGGGTTAACAAAGGCACCCTATTTCCGGGCAACTATGCGCACATCTTTACCGCTCTTGGTGTGCTCCAGCACCCTGAAGTTCCACTTGCGGAGCGCCATGAGCACGCCCTCCTCGGCGCTCAGGTCATCAAAGAGAAGCTCAACCACGTCCCCCTCCCTGAGCCTTGAGAGGCAGCGTGCAAAGTACACCCCCAGCCAGAAGTCGTCGTAGTCCCTGAGGTCAACCCTGTAGCTGCCCTCGGCGAGCTTCCTGAGCACCTGCCTGCTCACCGCACACCGCTCCTCTCTATTATCTCCCCCACGTGCATGTGCATTCCAACCGGCATTATGTGCACCCCGGGGAAGCCGTAGTCCTTGGCGGCGCTCACCAGCTCGGCGGCGATGTCTATTGCGGTCTCCTTCAGGTCCCTGGAGCTCTCCAGCCTCCTCATCACCTCATCGGGTATGCTTATCCCCGGCACGTTGGCGAGCATGAACTTCGCCATCCCCAGGCTCCTCAGGGGTGCGATTCCCGGGAGGATGGGCACGTCTAAGTGGGAGGTCTCCTCCCTCAGGCGCTCCAGCACCTTCTCATCGTATATGCACTGGGTCTGCACGAACTCAGCGCCCGCCTCAATCTTCTTCTCCAGCTTGATAATCTCCGCCTCTATGGGCTCAACCCCCGGGCTGAGCCCAACGCCTATGTGGAACTCCGGAGCGTGGGCAAGCTCCTCCCCCGAGAGGTTCCTCCCGCTCCGCAGGGTGCTCAGGGTTCTGGTGAGCAGCACCGAGTCCAGGTCAAACACGGGCTTGGCGTCCCTGCTCTTGCCCATCCTGGGGTGGTCCCCCGTCAGAGCCAGGACGTTGCGTATCCCCAGGGCTGCCGCCCCTATGACATCGCTCTGCAGTGCTATCCTGTTCCTGTCCCTGCAGGTCGCCTGGTATATGGGCTCAAGCCCGTGCTGCTGCATTATCACGCAGGTGGCGAGGGTGCACATTATTACGTCCCCTATGGGGTTGTCGGTAACGTTAGCCGCCACCACGTGCTCCCTGAGCGCCTCAACCTGCTCCACCACCTCCGCCGGGTTCGCATCCTTAGGGGGGTCTATCTCCCCGCTCACGGTGAACCTGCTGCTCCTCAGGCTCTCCATGAACCTGCTGTACACCTTCATCCGGCTCCCTCCTGCACCTTCACCCTCCTGGGTATCCCCGAGGCTGCATGGCTCCTGGGCTCACGAATCCTGCGCAGCTCCTCCAGGCGCCCCAGCTTTTTCAGCCTCCTGTATATCTCCACCCAGGCGCAGGGTATCTCCTCACCCGTCGCCCTGCTGACCTCGCAGAGCCCGTTAAACACGCCCCCGCAGGGGCCGTTCATCAGTGACTTGGAGCACCTGGTGACAGGGCAGATGCCCCCGGTGTACCCGAGCACGCAGTCCCCGCACCCCACGCATAGCTCAATGTCAAAGTCCCCCTCAACCCTGCGCCTGCCCATGAAGAGGGTGTTCTGGGCTGGATACACGGGGAGCTCAAGCAGCCCGGCGAGGTTCTGCACCCCGACCCCGCAGGCGAGGCTCAGCACTGCCTCCACCTCCTCCAGCCTATCAAACCCCTCAAGCTCCCTGGCTATCTTCCTGATGCGCTCCGCATCTCTTAGCCCGGAGAGCTCCTCCTCGCGGCACAGGTAGCACTGCCTGTTGCTCACCCCCAGGGAGACCACCTGCAGGTGCTCCCCCAGCTTCTCCGCGAGCTCTCTAACTTGAGCGGCGCCTCCCGTCCTGTAGAAGGCAACGCATCCCCCGCACCCCAGGACAGCCACCTTGGTGGCTCCCGAGAGCATCTGGAGTATCTCCTCAAGGGGTTTGTGCCTGGTGTGGATCATGCCCTTCCCTCATCCCAGCTTCTCAATCAGCTCCTTCACGGGAATTATGGGCATGGTTCTGGTGCGTATCGTGCCCCTGGAGGCAAGCTCAACCATCGCCCTGGCTATGGTGGCGTTGTCCGGCGCCTCCACGATGTTGATGAAGTCAAAGCTTCCGAGCACGGCGTACTGCTCAAGAACCTTAACCCCCATGCTCTCCAGCTCCCTGTTGACCTCTTCAACCCTTGAGGGTCTGGACTTCAGGGTTCTCGCGCCCTCATCCGTCAGGGTGGATATCACCAGATACTTCGGCAATTCTAACACCTCCTGATGAGTATTTGGCGGGGTGGTATTTAGAGGTTTCTGATGGGGCGTGGGAATCCTGTTCAACTAAGGTGCAACCTGTGTGTGGGAGTTGACTTTCCTCCGAACACGAGTGGCTTTGGTATCCCCGGGTGTATTCAAGCGTAGCAGTCATTGCGAGCTGAAGCTTTTTGCAGCGGCTTGTATGCGCTTCTGAGCAGCTACCGCAGAACTGCAAAGGTTTCTGGTATCAGAGCTCAGAGTTATATTAGCTGTGATGCCAATGTACAGGGGAACTGCATCCGTGGATGCTCAGAGATTACCGTAATATGCATATGCTGAAGTATCATATACTTAATGTTGTCCATGAAAGCTCTGATGGTAAAGAGCCTGAAACCTAATTTTCGCATCATCTGAATCAACTATTAGCGGAGGATGCATGTTTTCCACCGGAGAAGGGATTTCCCCCTCTCCTAAATAAACCTTTCGATTTGATTTTTGCGAAAATTTAATTCAAAAGTAAATGTGAGTGTACTTTTAATGGGTGGGAATAGTTTCAAGATAACTAAATAATGTAAGCAAAATTTGCACTCAGCTTATATGCGAGTTAGAGAGGACCCTAAAGTATATTTTTCATCATAATCCTTCATGTGTTCAGAAACCCCATCAAGGACCTTACCCATCTTCACCTTTACACCCATCTCCGGCACATCACGCCAGAAGACCTTTGTACAATTGGGTGGTGCAAAAATGGCCTCCGAAACATCCTTCCCAACCTTTCTTTTGTCTATGTCAAAGGCACTCACAACCTCAATGTCGTAGGGCTTGTATCCTCCCATGTCCCAGTGCATCAATCCTATGGCATCCTCAGGCTCCTTGTGCTTGTAGTACTCTATCCCCTGTATCAGGGCACTGGCACAGTTCCCAACACCCACTATCCCTATCTTTATCTTTCCCATTTTTCACACCGCCCCATTTTCCTCCTTTAATTCTGTCGCCCGCAATTTCGGACAACGTTTGGCGGGTATCTGAAGTCGCCGAAGGCGATTTGGGGAAATCTTTGATTTTCCTTTTATCCGCTGTTAAGTGACCGAGCGGAGCGAGGCAGGGCACGAAGTGCCGCAGAGTTGTTCATCCGCCACGAGTTATATTGCGTATAACGCTATGGTAAACAATGTAACAAAAAATATCGCTAAACTCCAATACAAAGGCTTGTCACATTTTGACTTCTTAGCTTGGCCTCTTGTAATAATATAAACTATAAACAAATAGACGGGGGTGTTTGATATTATAAAGTCAGCTTGAATGTGAAGGACATTTTTGAATATGATTGCAATGCCAAGCACACAGGCCGCAGTTACTAAAGCTACTTTTACTTCATCGGCTAGTTTCATAATCATAGTTAAATCTCCTTTATTTATAAATATTTTGCGGTCTCCTCAAGGGGACCTGTCCAAATAAGGAGAAACCTATATATGAGCGGCGGCTGATTTTCCCTTACACATGAGCGGCTGGGGTTATCCGAGGTGCTCACTCCGGGCATCTTCCAGCGGAACAGGTATCCAGCCGAGCTAAAGCTTTTCGCCGATTTCTCAGCAGCTACCGCAGAACTGCGAAGGTTTTATCATTTTTAAAAAAACGACCAAGAGTTCGGTGCACTACTGGGTAACCAGGTTCAAAGAGAGACTCAGGGTGAGTATGGAGCTCAGGCGCAGGGAAACAATCGCCTTAGACGAGACGGTGATAAAAGTAAATGGCAGGCAGCTTTACCTCTACGCAGCCTTAGACGTTGAAAGGAACGAGATAGTGTTAATGCAAGTGTATTCACACAGGAATT
>WANG01000106.1 GCA_015521945.1 Candidatus Hydrothermarchaeota archaeon | reverse complement strand
AGAGGTGGTGGTTATGGAGCTGAGGAGTCTGAGCAGGAGGAATGAGTACGAGTGGGAGATCCCGAAGCAGGGGTGCATGAATGTTCCCGGCAGGATATTCGCAACCAAGGAGCTGATTGAGGAGATGGATGAGAAGGTCAGGGAGCAGATAAGCAACGTGGCATGCTTACCGGGTATTCAGAAGGCTGCTGTAGCCATGCCCGATGCCCACTGGGGGTACGGTTTCCCCATAGGCGGGGTCGGTGCCTTTGACCCCGAGGAGAACGGGGTTATATGCATGGGGGGCATAGGGTTTGACATCTCCTGCGGCGTCAGGACGATGAGGACGGGGCTGCACGTAGATGAGGTGAAGCCCGGCATTGAGAGGCTGGTGGAGGAGCTGTACCGCAGGGTGCCGGCCGGCCTGGGGAGCAAGGGCAAGCTGCACCTCAGCATGCAGGGGATTGACGAGGTTCTCCTGGGTGGCGCCGTGTGGGCGGTTGAGAAGGGGTACGGGTACGAGGAGGACCTGGAGTACATTGAGGAGCGCGGCAGGATGGAGGGTGCAAAGCCAGAGAACGTGTCAGATAAGGCGAAGAAGCGGCAGCTCCACGAGGTGGGAACCCTCGGCTCCGGGAACCACTACTTAGAGGTGCAGTACGTGAGCGATGTTTACGATGAGCAGGCTGCCGGGGTCTACGGGCTTGAGAAGGGCAGCGTTGTGGTGTCGGTGCACTGCGGCTCCCGCGCCCTGGGGCATCAGATAGGCATGGACTACCTGAAGGAGCTGTACAGGGCTGCGAAGAAGTACGGAATCCCGCTCAGAGATAAGGAGCTTGCATGTGCTCCCATAAAGTCCCCGGAGGGGGAGAGGTACTTCTCGGCGGTGGCGGCGGGGATAAACTGCGCCCTGGCAAACCGCCAGGTTATATCCCACCTGGTGAGGCAGGTGTTTGAGGATGTGCTTCCCGAGGCTGAGGTGAAGATGCTGTACGACATCAGCCACAACACCTGCAAGCCAGAGGAGCACGTGGTGGAGGGGAAGAAGAAGCTGGTGTACGTTCACCGCAAGGGCTCAACCAGGGCTCTGGGTCCGGGGAGGAGGGAGGTGCCCCAAGCCTACAGGAGCGTGGGTCAGCCCGTGCTTATCGGGGGCACCATGGGCACGTGCTCCTTCATTCTCAGGGGGACGGAGGAGGGGCTGGAGAAGGCCTTCGGAAGCGCCTGCCACGGTGCCGGAAGGGCGATGTCCAGGAAGCAGGCGAAGAGGGTGTACAGGGGGGAGAGGGTGGTGCAGGAGCTGAGGTCTAAGGGGATACTGGTGAAGGCTCACTCCTGGGCGGGAGTGGCGGAGGAGGCTCCGGGCGCATACAAGGACGTGGTGAAGGTCGTGGATGCGGTGCATGCGGCTGGACTTGCCCGCAAGGTGGTGAAGCTCAAGCCCCTGGCGTGCGTTAAGGGGTAGGTTTATAAGGGCGCCGGATTCAGTAGGTTTGAGTAAAGGCGGTGGTTGAGATGCAGAAGAGGAAGGTAGGGGAAATAATGAGCCAGAATGTTGTGTCGGTGAAGCTTGATTCAACGGTGGCCGAGATACTTGACACCATGCTCAGGAACAACATCTCGGGCGTGGTGGTGGTGGACAGCGGGGGGGATGTCGTGGGTATAGTGTCGGCGCTGGACATATTCAAGCTGTCCACCAACGAGCACGTTGACTTCTGCTACACCGCCGAGGACATCATGACCCCCTACACCATCTCCGTAACACCCGACACCACGGTGGAGGAGGCGAGCAGAATCATGCTGGAGAACGGTATTCACCGCTTAGTTGTGACCGCCTCGCCCACCAGGAAGAAGCCCCTGGGTATAGTCACCTCCACCGATATCCTGAGGGTGCTGGGGGAGAGCGCGAGGCAGAGCCAGTGCAGGAAAGAGAGGAGGTAGATGGCTGAGTACGGGGCGAAGCTGCGGGAGCTGCCTGTGCACGAGCGTCCCAGGGAGAGGCTGATGGAGCTCGGCGCAGGGGCGCTCTCGGATGCCGAGCTTCTTGCCATCCTGCTCAGAACCGGCACCAAGGAGGAGAGCGTGCTAAGCCTCGCCCAGAGGGTGCTGAGGAGGTACTCCCTGAAGGAGCTGGCAGAGGCGAGCGTGGGGGAGCTCAAGCGAATCCACGGGATAAGCGATGCCAAAGCATGTGAAATCGCCGCCTGCTTTGAGCTTGCGAGGAGGCTGCAGAGGGCGAAGAGGGACGCCAGGTACGTGAAGAGCTCGGATGACGCCTACAGGGTGCTTTTTCCCCGCCTTGCTCACAGGAGGGTTGAGGTTTTTGCCTGCATCTACCTGAACTCACGGAACAGGGTGCTCAGGGTGGCTGAGCTCTCGGTGGGGGGGATGGAGGCGAGCGTGGTTCAGCCCAGGGAGGTGTACAGGGTCGCCCTTGAGGAGGGCGCCACCAGGGTTATAGTGGGGCACAACCACCCCAGCGGTGACCCGGAGCCCAGCGGGGAGGATATAAGGATAACCAAGGCTCTGCGCCTGGGGGGTGAGATTCTGGGTGTGGAGCTCTTGGACCACCTGATTGTGGGTGACGGGTGCTACGTGAGCCTGCGGGACCGCGGGCATGTGTGAACGAGGCGAAGGCATGGTTAAGATTGCCATAATCGGCGGAACCGGCGAGTTCGGCAGGTTGTTTGCCAGGGTGTTCGCCGGGGATGGGTACGAGGTGGTTATAACCGGGAGGGATGAGAGGAAGGGCAGAAGGGTGGCTGCCGAGGCGGGTGTTGAGTACATGAGGGACAACAGGGCTGCCGCCGCCGGGGCGGATGTGGTGATACTGAGCGTGCCCATTGAGAAGACGGTGGAGGTTGCGGAGGAGGTGGCGCCTGAGGT
>WANG01000105.1 GCA_015521945.1 Candidatus Hydrothermarchaeota archaeon | reverse complement strand
GAGTACATAGACCTGATAATAACCGAGATAGGGGTTATACCCCCGCAGGCTGCGATAATGGTGCTGCGGGAGGAGTTCGGCAGAAGGTGCGGGAACGGGTGCTGAGCTACTCCACGGTAACGCTCTTCGCCAGCGCCCTGGGTCGGTCCACATTCCTGCCCAGCCTGAGGGCAACGTGGTAGGCTATGAGCTGGAACGCCGGGGCGAAGAGCAGCGGGGTAAGCAGCTCGTGCACCTCCTCCAGGGCTATGCACGCGTCCCCCTGCACGGGCTCGCCCGAGCACACCGCCAGCACCCTGCCGCCCCTCGCGCGCACCTCCTGGATGTTGCTCACCACCCTGCGCCTGTTGCTGCCCCCGGGGGGCACAAACGCCACGGTGTGCATGTTCTCATCTATCAGGGAGATGGTGCCGTGCTTCAGCAGCCCGGAGCTCATGCCCTCGGCGTGCAGGTAGGATATCTCCTTGAGCTTGAGGGCAGCCTCAAGGGCGGTGGGGTAGTTGATGCCCCTCCCCATGAATATGTAGTTCTGCACGTCAAAGAAGCCCTCCGCCACCCTCGCTATCTCATCCTCAAGCTCAAGCACCTTGGAGAGCAGCGCCGGCAGCTCCCGCATGCCCTCCTCCACCTCCTCCGTGCCCCTGCCCTCCATGCGTGCCAGCTCCACAGCCGTGCGCAGCAGCAGGGTGAGCTGGGAGGTGTAGGTCTTGGTGGCGCACACCGCAATCTCTATGCCCGAGCCCTGCATCACCACGTGCTCCGCTATCCTGGTGGCGGTGGAGCCTATGACGTTGACTATCGCCGCGGTTGCCGCGCCCTTAGCCCTGGCAAACCTCAGGGCGGCGAGGGTGTCGTAGGTTTCACCGCTCTGGGTAATCCCCACAACCAGGGTTGAGGGGTCAACCACCGCCTTGTTCTCCAGCTCCGAGGAGTCAATGGCTATGACGCACTTCCCCGCGAGCTGGGAGAACCAGTACTCCCCCACCATGGCGGCGTGCAGGCTGGTGCCAGCACCGGCGAGGTACACCCTCTCAGCCCTCTGAATCATCTCCGCCAGCTTGGCTATGTCCTCTGGGTATATGCGCAGCGCCGCGCCCACAGCCGAGGGCTGCTCGTGAATCTCCTTGAGCATGAAGTGAGGATAACCCTCCTTCCTCGCCTCCTCGTCGCTCCAGTCCACCCTCAGCTCCCGCTTACTCACGGGTGCGCCTCTCCTGTCCAGCACCCTGTACCCCTCCCTGGTTATAACCGCCACCTCCCCGTCCTCCAAGGGCACCGCTCTCCTGGTGTACCTGAGGAAGGGAAACACGTCCGAGGCAACGAACATCTCACCCTCCCCCACCCCTATAACCAGGGGTGACTCGTTCCTGGCAGCCACTATCTTCCCCGGCTCCAGAGCTGAGATGGCAAGCAGGGCGTAGCTGCCCTCAACCCTCTCCAGCGCCCTGAGCACCGCCTCCTCTAAGGGCAGGCTGTCCAGGTGCTCCTCTATGAGGTGGGGCAGAACCTCGGTGTCGGTCTCCGAGAGGAAGCGGTGACCCCTTGCCTCAAGCTCCCTGCGCAGCTCCTCGTGGTTGGAGATTATGCCGTTGTGCACCACCGCAACCCTCCGGGTGCAGTCAAGGTGGGGGTGGGCGTTCTCCTTGGTAACCCCCCCGTGGGTTGCCCACCGGGTGTGCCCGATAGCCGTGGTGCCCCGCACCCCGCTCAGGCGCAGGCGAGCCTCTATCTCGTCCAGCATGCCGGTGTCCTTCCTCACCTCAACCCTGCCACCGTGCACGCTCGCAATCCCGCAGGAGTCGTACCCCCTGTACTCCAGCCTTCTGAGACCGTGAAGCACCACCTCCCCCGCGTTCCTTCCGCCCACGTACCCGACGATTCCGCACATCCCGCCTACCTCTCAGCCTTCACCTCAGCCTCCTCAAGGAAGCGCCTCAGCTCCTCCTGGAGCACCTGCATCACCATCCTGCCCTCCGCCCTTCCACGGAGCTCCGACATAAGCACACCCATCAGGGGCTTGGCGGCACCCTCGCCCCTCTCCCTCACGAACTCCCCCCTCTCCTCAATCACCTGCTTGGCAAGCCTCCGTACCTCCTCCTCCGTCGCTTTGCCCCCCATCCTCCGCAGCACCTCCTCAAGCTCGGCTCCCCCAGCGAGCTCCCTGAGCACCTCCGGCAGGGACTCCTTGGTTAGCCTGCCCTGCGCCAGGGCTGAGAACACGCCCAGCATCACCTCCCTCCCCAGCCTCTCCACCTCGCACCCATCCCTGCGCAGCTCCCTGAGGGTCATGGTGAGAGCTGTGGCAGCAACGGTGGGCGCAACCCCCAGGCGCACCGCCTCCTCAAAGAGCTCTGGCTCGCCCCGCCTCACCACCTGCTCCGCCAGCTCCCTGCTCAGCCCGTACTCCCGCACGAACCTCTCAATCTTATCCTCATACAGCTCCGGCAGCTCCTCCGCAAGCCTCTCCACCAGCTCCCTGGACACCTCCACGGGGGGTATGTCGGTCTCCGGGTACATGCGCGCAGCTCCAGGGAGGGGGCGCATGTACCTGGTGGTGCCGTCCTCCTGCGCCGCCCGGGTCTCCTCGGGCACGCCCTGCACCGCCTGCTTGGCTCGCTCAGCCACCGCCTCCGCCCCCGCCTCAACCCTGCTCCGCTCCCCCGCGAGGAGCACGAAGGCGTCACCATCCCCCAGCCTCAAGGCTCTGCGCACCCCCTCAACCTCCTCCTCCGAGATTCCGTAGGCGGGGAGCTCGTCGGAGTGGAAGAGCCCGCCGAGTCCCGCTCTCACCCTCACGTGCTGCGCCAGCTCCGCACCCAGGCGGAGCCCCGCCTCGCCTCCCAGCAAGCCCGCGAAGCCCCTCAGCCCGAGGGCGAGAACCACACCCCCCCGCTTTATTATACCAGAGAGCACCTTTGAGCGGGTGGAGCCGAAGAGCTCAGTAACATCAGCCCTCTCACCGCCCACCTCCTCGGCTCGCACCCCCCGCCTCCTCAGCTCCTCCGCCACCTCCAGCAGCCAGCGCTGCCGCCTCACCTCCCGCCTTATTATCTCGGGAATCAGTGCCAAATCCTGCACCCCCTTTATCTCAACCCTCGCCCCCCCGGAAATGCTCACGTTTATGTCCTGACGTATGGTGCCTATGCCCCGCCTGACCCTGCCGGTGGCTCTCAGCACCTCCCCAATGCGCCGGGCAACCTCCTTTGCCTGCTCCGGGGAGGTTATGTCCGGGGTGGTGGATATCTCTATAAGCGGGATGCCCAGCCTGTCCAGCCGGTAGGTCACCACCCCCCCGCTCTCCCCAACCTTACGGGCAGCCTCCTCTTCCAGGCACACCGTGGCTATGCCCACCCTCCCCTGTGGGGTGTCTATGTAGCCGTCCATCGCCACAACGGCGGTGCGCTGGAATCCCGAGGTGTTGCTGCCGTCCACCACTATCTTGCGCATGAAGTGTATCTCATCCACCGGGGTTGCATTGAGCAGCAGCGCCACCTGCAGGGCGATCTCAACCGCCTCCATGTTCACCTCATGCGGGGGCTCCTCGTCCAGCTCAACCAAGCATGAGGAGGCGCGGGGAACCTGGTACTCGTACCACCTCGCCCTGCGCTCCTCCTGCAGCGCCGCCCTGTCAACCTCCCCCAGCTCGCTCCTCGCCGCCCTGAGCTGCCTGCGCACGCTCAGCTCCCAGGAGTCGGTGAGCTCGCTGCTGCACCCGCAGAAGAGCTTGCGGGTGTCAAGCTGCTGGTGAATCTCAAACCCCACCCGCAGCATCAGAACACCTCCGGCAGGGTTCGGGGGGTTATCTCCCCGGCCAGGCTGGTCAGCATGAGCCTCCTTACCTCATCCATGTCCTCAGCAACCCCCAGCACGTGCATAAGCTTCACGTAGGCAACCTCCGGCAGCATGTCCTCCCCGGGTATGACCCCCATGCTCAGCAGCTTCCTGCCGCTGGAGTACACCTTCATGTCCACCCTGCCGTTCAGGGTGGTGGTGGTCATCACCACGGGTATGCCCTCCTCAAGGGCACGCTCTATTCCCGGATGCAGGCTCTCCGGCACGTGCCCCATGCCGGTGCCCTCAATCACCACCCCCCTGTACCTGTCCACGCACCACTCAAGCAGCTCTGGGCTCACCCCCGGGTAAGCCTTGAAGAGCACCACCCGCTCCTCAAGCCTGGTGTCAGCCACCACCTCACCCTCACTGCGCCTCCTGCGCTCCTCCCCCAGCACCACCTCCTCACCCACGTATCCCAGGGGCGGTGAGTTGATGCTCCTGAAGGCGTCCCTGCGGGTGGAGTGCATCTTCCTGACCTTGGTTGCCCTGTGCACAGCGCACACCTCGTCGCTCATGCTGGCATGCATCACCACCACCACCTCCCCCAGGTCGCTCAGCGCCACCCTTATGGCGCTCCTCAGGTTCAGGTAGGCGTCGCTGCTCGGCCTGTCGCTGGAGCGCTGGGCGCCCACCAGCACCACGGGCTTTCCCAGCCCCCTGAGCATGAAGGCGAGAGCGCTGGCGGTGAAGCTCATGGTATCCGTACCGTGGGTGACCACCACCCCCTCCGCACCCGAGTTCAGCTCCCTGGCAACCTCCTCCGCAAGCCTGCGCCAGTGCTCCGGGCGCATGTTCTCGCTGAGGATGCTGAACACCACCCTCGCCCTGAGCTCTGCCAGCTCCGCAAGCTCCGGGTAGGCACCGAGCAGCTCCTCGGCGGTGTACGCGGGGTGCACAGCCCCCGTGGCGTAGTCAACCCGCGAGGCGATGGTGCCCCCGGTTCCGAGCACGCTCACCACCCTGCCACCTGCAGCAGGAGGCGGGGGAGGAGGCTGCGCCACCCTCCTTTCCGCGCCCTCAACCACCTCAACCCTGGCTCCGCTGACCTCTATACCCACGTTGTACCCGCTGTCAAGCTTGACCACCACGTGCCTGTCATCCCCGAGCTCGCTCCTGGGCATCAGGATGCCCTCGTAGGTTCTGCCCCCCTTGTGCACCCTGACCCTGGTGCCCGGCTCAATTCCACCCAGCAGCTCCGCAGCCCTGCCCCTATACACCCGCAACCCTCCTGGCGTGGGTGAGAAGGGATGAGTAGGCTTCCTCTACCCTCCTGACCCTCTCCTCCAGCTTTGCACGGTGCTCCCGCATCACCGCTGCCGCCCTCTCCATCTGGGCACGCAGGGTAGCAGGCGAGGCTGAGCCCTCGCTTTTAAGCGCCTTCAGGCTGCCCTCCGGCGACAGCAGGCTCTCCACCCTCTCAGGGCTCAGGCAGAGCTCCACCCCCGCCTCACCCGCCGCCTCCCGCAGCTTCTCCGCCAGGTGCTCCTCCCCGCCCGCCTGCTCCGCAAGCGCCACAGCTCTCGCAACCAGAGCGTGGGCACGCCTGAACTCAAGCCCGCACTCCCTGGCGATGACCTCAGCCAGGAGGGTGGCGCTCATGTAGGGGGTGCAGGCTTCCCTCATGCGCTCCTCCCTGAAGCGTGCGCTGGACAGGATGAGGGTGAGCATCCTGACAGAGCTCTCGGTTAGCTTAAGAGCCTCAACAACCACGGGAGACACCTCCTGGAGGTCGCGGTTGTACGCCAGGGGCAGCGCCTTACAGATACCCAGCCCGGAGGTGAGCGCCCCGAATACCCGCGCACACCTGGCCCGGAGTATCTCCAGGGCATCGGGATTCTTCTTCTGGGGCATCATGCTTGAGGTTGAGCAGTACTCGGAGGCAAGCTCCACGAACCCGAACTCCTGGGTGCTCCACAGGATAAGCTCCTCTGCAAGCCTGCTGAGGTTTACGCATACCAGAGCGCTGGCTGAGAGGGGCTCAAGCATGAAGTCCCTTGAAGCCACCGCATCCTGGGAGTTCTCAATAACCCCGGCGAACCCCAGCAGCTCGGCGGTGCGCCTCCTGTCTATCCCGAAGCTGGTTCCGGCGAGGGCGCACGCACCCAGAGGGCTGCGGTTGAGCCTTGCGTATGCCTGCTCCAGCCTCTCAAGGTCCCTGCTAAGGCTCCAGAAGTGCGCCATCATGTGATGACCCAGGGTGACCGGCTGGGCTCGCTGCAGATGGGTGTACCCCGGCATGACCACCTCTGCACCAGACTCGGCAATCCTAAGGAGCACCTCCATTAGCTCAAGGATGCGCCCGCTGAGGGTGTTCAGCATGTCCCGCAGGAGCATGCGCAGGTCAAGGGCAACCTGGTCGTTGCGGGAGCGTGCCGTGTGCAGACGCCCCGCAGCATCCCCGGCGATGCGGTGCAGCTCCCGCTCAACCGCCATGTGAACGTCCTCGTCCTCCTTCCTGAGCTCAACCCCCCGCCGGTAGAGCTCAAGCAGACCACGCAGCAGAGCTGAGGCATCCTTCTCGGGGAGGATGCCGCGCTCCATCAGCATCACAACGTGAGCCATGCTGCCCAGCAGGTCGTACCGCACCAGGTTCGTGTCAAACTCAACCGAGGAGGTGTACTCAACGAAGTACTCCTCTGCCTTGCCCAAACGTGCATCTCTGAGCATCTTGCCTGACCTCACCCGTTAACAGGATAAAAGGGGAGGGAGGTGTTGGGGAGGGGGGCCCTTGGAGATTAATAGAAAAAGAGTCTATATCACTCCAAGGGCATTCTACCTCTCATGTCATTCTGGTATATAAAGTTTTCGGTGCGCAGGGTGCCATCATCCCGAGGACCCACACCGGCAGGCAGCGTACCCACCCGAACACCGCCTTCCCCAAGGAACGGAGGACCGCCCATCCCTGAAACAGTGTAGCCTCACAAGCCGCCAGCGCAGCCGCTGCACGAGCGGAACGGCGGTTAACCCACGGAGCCTCCGATACCGAAAACTTTTTAAACGGTAGCGGGGTTATGTAAGGGAGGTTTTCACTCATGCACGGAGGACGTTCATAGTGGCGCGAGTGGCGAGGAGAAGGAAGATAGACACCTGGAAGACCAAGAAGTGGTACGAGGTGCTTGCGCCTCCCATGTTCGGTGAGGCGGTGATAGGTGAGACCTTAGCGAGCGAACCCGAGAAGCTTCTCAACAGGACCATAGAGGTCACCATGCGTGAGATAAACGGTGACTTCAGCAAGAGCCACATGAAGCTCAAGTTTGAGATAGTGGATGTGCGCGGGAGCAAGGCGCACACCCGCTTCAAGGGGTTCTCCCTCTCCCGCGAGTACATGCGCAGCCAGATACGCAGGAAGAGCACGCGGGTGGAGGGGATAGTTGACGTTTCAACAAAGGACGGGCACAGGCTGAGGATAAGGATAATAGCCCTCGCCTTCGGCAGGGCGCAGACCTCCCAGGAGAGGGCAATACGCAGGATTCTGGTTGACAGGATAAGGGAGTTCGCGGAGCAGCGGGACCTTGACAGCTTCGTGCAGGAGGTTGTTGGGGGAAGGATATCCGCCGAGATATACCGCGAGGCGAGCAAGATATACCCCCTGAAGAGGGTGGAGGTAAGGAAGATAAAGGTTCTCCAGTATCCTCCGGCTGTGCCGCCGTCATCGGAGGCGTCTGCCGAGGCGGTCACAGCTTAGCCTCTGCTGAAGGTGGAGCAGATGTATGCGCTGCCGCTGCTGCTCCTGCTGGGGGCAGTTATATACTGGAAGAGGGTGCTTGATGCCCGTGGCACACTGATTGCGGTTTTCATGGGGGTTGTGGTGTACCTCTCGGGAGGGTACTCCTGGCTCCTCCTGCTGCTGAGCTTTCTCTTCCTGGGCTTTGCCACCACCAAGTACAGGTTCAGCTACAAGAGGTTCATGGGGGTGTGTGAGGCTTCCGGGGGGTGCAGGGGGTCTGCCAACGTCATAGCCAACGGCGCTGTTCCCGTGCTTTTTGCCCTGCTCAACATGGCTCACGAGTCCGTGCTCTTTGCCGCGGGGTACATCGCAAGCGTTGCAAGCGTAACCGCGGACACCCTGTCATCGGAGCTGGGTGTGCTGAGCCGGCAGAGGCCTGTGCTGATAACCAACTTCAAGCCGGTAAAGCCCGGCACAGACGGAGGAGTCACGCCCTTGGGCGAGGCTGCAGGCGTGGCGGGGGCGCTCCTCGTGGCTCTGCTTGGTGGTGCTGCGGGAGTGGCGCCCCTCTCCGTGAGCCTGGCGGCGGGGGTTGCTGG
>WANG01000104.1 GCA_015521945.1 Candidatus Hydrothermarchaeota archaeon | reverse complement strand
CGCTCTCGTTGTTCAGGGTCAGCACAGTGGTGTTGAGGTCTATTGGAGCGCTGCCTGCGTTGGGCTCTATGTAGATAGCCAGGAGGTCAACCTTGCCTCCGGGCACCGAGTCAATGTGCCCGACCACCTGCGCCACCGCAAGTCCGCTGGCAACCTGCTCGGTGCTCTCCCTGCCAGTGGACGCTGCCTTCTGCTGCAGGAAGCCCGAGGTCTGTATCAGCACTCCTGCAGCAACGGCGGCCACAAGCACCATGGCTATGAATATAATCAGGGTGCCGATGCCTATGGCCGCCCGGTTGTCCTTTCTCAGCGTTCGTTTTCCTGACATTCATTCACCCCCTTGCTTGTGGTTTTATCTGTGAAAAATGAGGATATTTATCGGTTTTTTATACGTACTTCTGCAGGTACTTATGTAGGTAACAAAAAACTAATATCTACTACAAGAGGGATAATATTCAGCATGAGGATTCTGCTGCTCCTGCTGCTGCTCCTGCCGGGGGTTCACGGGTACCAGCAGGGGTACGTGAAGGTGTGGGAGAAGAGCTTTCCCTACGAGATAGCCGACGTCCAGGTTTTTGCCTACCATGCTGACGGGATAAAGGATGACATAGCGGTGGCGGTTGGCAGGAAGGTGTACTTCTTCAACTCCTCGGGAGGGGAGCTGGGAGTTTACGTGGGCAGGAGCCCCTTCACCGCCCTCACTGCCTACACCTTAGAAACCGGGAGGGAGCGGGTTGTGGCGGGCTCCTTGGATGACCATGTTTACGCCTTCTGGAAGCCCTACAGGGTGAGGTACCTCTACAGCAGCAGCCAGGAGGAGCCAGGCATGGTGAGCTGGTACTATGACGCTGGGGATGACGTGTACACCCTGGAAAGCCTGGACCTGGATGAGGACAGGAGGAGGGAGACGGTGGGTGTAGGCACCGGGAGCTACTACACCACCTCCCCCGGGATGTTCATCCTGCTCAACACAACTCCCGTGAACAGGAGCGTGGGGATGCTCTGGCAGAGGTCCTTCGGAAGCGAGGTGACGGTTATATCCTCCTTTGACCCTGACGGGGACAGCTTCCCGAGCCACGTGGTGGTTGCCCAGAAGGGGACGGTTTACGTTATGGACAGCAGGGGCAGAGGCATCTGGAGCAGGAGCTTCGGGGCTGACGTCAGAGCTGTGGCGCCCGCTGACCTCTCCCATCCCGGGATATTCAAGGAGCTCCTGGTGGGGGCTGGGAGCAAGGTGCAGGCGATAAGCTCCAGAAACCTGCCCCTGTGGAGCTTAACCTTCCCCGGGGAGGTGGAGTCGGTGCTGGGGGTTGATGAGGACAGGGACGGGGAGACCGAGTACTACCTGGTGTCGGCGGGGGAGTACATCACCGCCATAAGAGCCAACGCTTCGGGGGCAATGGTGCTGTGGAGGTACTACGCGGGAGAGCGGGTGGGCAGAATAGCGAGCATCTCCCTGGGCAACCGCAGCATGGTTGACTTGGTGGCGTACCACGGGAGCACCCTGCGCCTGTACCGTCATGAGCTCATAAGGGTGCCGGAGTTGGAGGCGAGGGTTGAGGATGGGGAGGGTCTCAAGCTTGAGCTCACCAACACGGGGTACGGGGTTGCCGAGGAGCTCAGAGCTAAGATAGAGGTTAGGAAGGGCAACCTCAGCGTTTTGAGCACCACCATCAGAAGGGAGGTGATGAAGCGCTCCGGCGTGCTTGCCCTGCCCCTCAATCTGACGGAGAGCGGGAACTACACCATCATGGTTGAGGCAGCCTTTTACGACACCTACGGGGTGAGGTACAGGAAGAGCTGGGAGCTGAGCGGTGTCGTTGAGGGTGAGGAGCCACCAGCGGAGGAGGAGCAGGCGGAGGAGGTGAAGAGGGCTTCGGTTACCCTGAACCTCAGCGCCCCGGAGGAGGTGCGGGAGGGAAGCACCTTCAACGTTACGGTGGTGCTCAGGAACACCGGGAACGCCAAGGCGGAGGTGCTGCTCAACCTGAGCACGGGCGGGAATGCCACTCTGGCTCTTCCCCCGGGGAAGGAGCGGGTGCTCAACCTGAGCGTGAGGGCGGAGCGCAGGCTGAGCGCCCTGCGGAGCTGGAGCATGGGGGTTCAAGCCGTGGCAGCCTACGATGCAGGAAGGGCTGAGGCTCGGGTGGAGGTTAGGGTCAAGCCCTCAAGGGTGAAGTACCTGGCTCTGGTGCTTCCCCTGCTGGCGGCTGGTGCGTTGGTGCTGCTCAGGGGCAGGGGCTCTAAGGAGAGCAGCATTGAGGAGCAGGTGGCGAGGATATACATGCAGTACAGGAGGGCGGGGAAGGCACCCCCCTACTCCGCCTTCAGGGAGCTCGGTCTGGATAAGAAAACGTTAAAAGAGATGCTGAGCAAATTAAAGAGAGAGGGCAGAATTGAGTAGGTGTTGGAATGGCGTTCATAAGCAGTGAGGAGAAGCGTCAGATACTCATGAGCCTGAGGAGCGCGGTGCCTGCAACGCGCTTCCTCATGCTGAAAAAGCTCGCTGAAATAAGCGAGGCTGAGCCAGAGAAGCTCAGAGCGCTTGCCACCCAGGACGAGTACACCTTCTCTGACATCCTCTCCGCCGTGGTGCACATGAAGAACCACGACAGGGACGAGGTGATACGCAGGGAGGCGTCAATAACCCTGGAGAAGATAAAGGCGGCTGTTGAGCCGAAGCATGTGGTGCCCATAACCCACTGCGGCACCTGCACTGGGCTTATAGACATAGGGTGGAACCACTGCCCCAGGTGCGGGAGGGAGACCACCAGCACCACCTTCCAGCTTCCCCGGTGCCCGGAGTGCAGGGGGTACGTGAAGGACACCTGGCTTTTCTGCACCCACTGCGGCAGGAAGATACGGGAGGAAGCAACCGCCGCCAAGTGCCAGAACTGCAAGCGTGAGGTTGAGGAGAGCTGGATACTCTGCCCCTACTGCGGGTACAGGCTGAAGAGGGTGTGAGCTAAAGTTTCTTAACCATGCGAATCCACCTGTCGGCTCTGCCGGCTTCGGTGAAGCCCAGGGTGCGGTATAGGCTTATCGCCGGGTGGTTCTTCTCCCCCACCCACAGCTCCGCCAGCCTGCATCCCCTGGAGCGCAGGTAGGATATGCCGGTGAGCACCAGCTTCCTGCCTATGCCGCGCCGCCTGTGCTCCGGGAGAACCGCAAGCT
>WANG01000103.1 GCA_015521945.1 Candidatus Hydrothermarchaeota archaeon | reverse complement strand
GCTGCTGGAGGTTGCAGCAGCCTCCGTGGTGAGCTGGCACACCCTCTCCCTCCTCCTCACCGTCCTCTCCGGCATGGTGCTCGCCAGGCTCATGGAGGCAGGCGGCATCTCCGCGCACCTCGGGGAGAGGCTCAGGGGCGGGTGCGCTCTGCTGATGCTCCCCCTCCTGCTCGGCATGGTGCCCATGCCGGGAGGCGCCCTGCTCTCCGGCATGCTCCTGAAGAACCTCATGCCCGGGCATGCAGGGGAGGCAGGCACCGCATTCACCAACTACTGGTTCAGGCACCTGCTCATACCCATCTGGCCCCTCTACCCGGCTTTCATAATCACCATGGGGGTAACCCACCTCACCCCCATCCAGCTCATCCTCATAAACCTCCCCCTCGCCGTCTCAGCCCTCGCGGCTGGGCTGCTCCTATCCTGGCGCCACCTCAACCTCTCCCTCGGCGCCTGCATTGCGAGCGCCCTGACAACCCCTGCCCTGTGGCTCATCCTCATCCCCCTCAGCGCAGGAGTGCTCCTCAACCTCCCCCTCTACCTCGCAATCCTGCTCTCCGCGGCAGCCATCGCCTTGGTGAGCAGAGCCGGGTGGACAAAAATAAAAAAGGCGGTGAGGGATGCGGCAGATGCGGAGCTGCTCCTCTTAGTTGTGCTGGTGCTCCTGCTCAGGGACGTGGTTAGAGCCTCGGGAGCCGGGGAGAAGCTCGCCTCGGTGCTCCAGGTCTCCGGAGAGCCCCTGATAGGCGCCGCCTTGGTGAGCTTTGCGGTCGGACTGCTGGCGGGGATAGAGATGGCACCCGCGGGGATAGCCCTGCCCCTCTTCCTCACCCTCGTGGAGCAGGACCCTGGGGCGGTGCTCGTGCTCTTCGCCTCGGGCTACCTCGGGGTGCAGCTCTCCCCCCTTCACCTCTGCCTCACCGCAAGCGTCCACCACCTGGGTGCCAGCCTGCTCCAGGTGTACCGCAGGGTGCTCCTCGCATGCCTGCTCACCGCCCTCTTCCTCACCCTCTGGCTCCTCCTTCAGTACACATCCATGGCGGTGTTGTAGACGTTGAACTTGCCTGTGGGCGTGACCAGCCCCTTTATCCTGGTCTTCTCCTGTAAGGTGCGGTCGTCGTACACCACTATCTCGCCCTCTCTGCCCTCCTCGTTCATCTTACCCCACACGCTGACCCACACCTCTCTGCCGTCCATGCTGTACTCCATGTGAACCGCCCTGCCGTAGTCGGCAACCTCCCAGCAGCGGTAGATGCTCGCCTCCTCCTTGGAGACCACGCACACGGAGCGCTGCATCGTCTCGTTCTTGCTCAGCGGGAAGTCCACCCACACCCAGGGGCTGTCGGGGTGCGTCTTTATGAACAGGCTGCCGCTGCTGGGCAGCTCTATCCTCCGCACCACCTTCCAGGCGTACTCCGGGTACCCCTCGGGGTCCGTGCCTATGAGAGCCATCAGTCCCTCACCCAGGTGCACCGTTGCCCACACTGGTCCGTACTCGGGGTCCACCCAGTTGGCACCTCTGCCGGGATGCGGCACCCTGCCGGTCTCAACCTTCGCCACCACCTTCTCTTCCCGCGCATCCAGCACCACTATGCTGTTCCTCTTGTTCGCAGCCACCAGGAAGTACCTGCCGGTTGCATCCCACCCGCCGTCGTGCAGGAAGCGCTCCGCCTCTATCATCTTGACCGTGGGGTTGCGCACGTCCGAGTAGTCCACCAGCCATATCTGCCCTGTCTCCTTGACGCTCACTATCCAGCGTGGCCTGTACCTGGAGGCGACGATGCTCGCGACCCTCGGCTCGGGGTGGTACTCGCCCGTGTCGTAGGTGTACCCGCGGGTGCTCACCACCTTTATGGGCTCCAAGGTGCTGCCGTTGAGTATCACGAAGTGGGGCGGCCAGTAGCATCCCACAATCACGTACCTGTCGTAGAAGTCGCCCTCCTCGCCTCTGTACTTGCTCACCTCAATGGAGCGGGCATCATAGCACGCCTTGACCTCCGCCACCTTGTCGGGCTTCTCCATCCACAGGTCTATCATCACCGCCTTGCCGTCCCTGCCTATGGTGTACACGTACCTGCCGGTGGCTGACATTCTGGAGATGTGAACCGCATACCCGGTGTCAACGGTGCTGACCACCTCCTTGGTGTCCCCATCTATTATCGCCACCTTACCCGCGTCCCTCAGGGTCACCGAGAAGAAGTTCTGCCAGTTTCTGCCGTGCTCGGGCGTGGTGGGGCGCTTCTCAGGCTCAACTATGAGATTCCAGCTCTTCCTCATGTCCTCCAAGGACATCTCCGGCGGCGTGGGAGGCTGGCTCCTCAGGAACCTCACCAGGAGGCTCACCCCGTCCTCTCCGAGCACGTCACCCCAGCCGGGCATCCCTCCTGAGGTGCCGTTGGCTATGACCATAGCCAACCCTGCGTCGGTGCGCTCCTGAAGCTCCTCGGGGGTAAGCGCGGGTCCCGTGGCGCCCTTCCTCAGCACCCCGTGGCATCCCGCGCACCTGTCAAAGTACATCCTTGTAGCCCTCTCAAACTCCGCGGGGGTTAGCTCCGGCAAGGATGCTGCGCTGGCGTTTTCCGCCTCCTCCAGAGGCACCTCGGTGGTCACGGTCTTTGCCCTGCTCTCCTCCTTCTCCACTGCACCCCCAGCAGACTGAGGCGCTGCCGCCTGCTCCGACTCGTAGGTGCACCCAGCACCCAGACCCAGAATCACCACAGCCAGATAGATAAACCACCTGAAGTTCATGGATTTCTGCTCGTGCAGGCGATTTAAAAAGCTATTTGAGAAAAATTAAGCACAATTATTAACCCGTACGCACCAGTATTAACAGCTCATAACACGTATGAGCTTTTAATCAGCAAGCAGCTTCTCTGCGAGCCTCATGATCTCCTCCCCGGGGATGAACCCCACCACCCTGTGCACCTCTCTGCCATCCCTGAAGAATATCAGGGTCGGCACACCCCTCACCCCGTACCTTATGCTCGCCTCGGCGTTCCTGTTGGCGTTTATCTTTGCCACCGTAACCCTGCCGGCGAGCTTCTCCGCCACCTCCCTGAGCACGGGGGCGAGCATCCTGCA
The DNA here is from genome assembly GCA_015521945.1 of Candidatus Hydrothermarchaeota archaeon. Taxonomy (GTDB): domain Archaea; phylum Hydrothermarchaeota; class Hydrothermarchaeia; order Hydrothermarchaeales; family BMS3B; genus JAADFH01. The sequence continues at coordinate 587 of WANG01000103.1, read as the reverse complement.
GGGCTGGCACCACTCGGAGTAGAAGTCCAGAATCACCGCCCTCTCACGCCTCAGAAGCTCCTCAAGGCTGCCCGCATCCACCTCAACGGGGGCGGCGGGTGAGGAGGGTGAGGACGCACCTCCAGCTCTGGTGAGCATTTCCCGCAGCTTCCTCCTCTTTATCTCCTCCGCGGTGTCCATATTAGACTCACCTAAGGCTAACGTAGTGGAAACCTGCTGAACGGTAGTGCATGCAGGTGCATAAAGGCTAACATTTATATACCACCCCCTGCCACTATACACCGGGTTCCAAACCCTGAAGCTTAAAGGAGGTAAGGGTATATGAGGAAAAAGGGAGTGCTGTGGCTACTATTGCTGGTGTTCGGCATAGGCTTGATAGCGGGGTGCGCTGGAGGGGGTGAGAAGGCTCCTACACCCCCGCCGGAGAAGACTAAGCCAACTCCTCCGACTCCACCCCCAACTGAGAAAACCGAGCCTACTCCCACCCCTGCGGAGACTGCTGCGCCTCCCGCTGAGGGTGCCGTGCCAGCGGTGGTTAGCGTTGACTGGCTGAAGGAGAACCTGGACAACGTCCTGCCCGTGCACGT
>WANG01000102.1 GCA_015521945.1 Candidatus Hydrothermarchaeota archaeon | reverse complement strand
GGATACCCGAACAGGCGGAGCATTATCCTGAGCTCAGCGGGGTGTGCGGTGCAGAACGCCCTGAAAACCGACATCGCCTCCTCCTCAGGAGGCAGGTAGGCACGTGCACGGACTCTCCGCCCTCCCACGACAATCTCCACACCCGGGTTTCGGAGCACATTGCGAAACCAGTCGGCTCGCCTGCCAAACCCGGAGATGACATAGAAGGTATCCGTAGAAGGCTCATGCCCTACAACCTCAACCACCGTGCTGTGCTTCCTGCCCGTTTTTCGCCCCACGTGGGTCAAAAGCATGAAGCGGCTGCCGAGGAGCCACCCGAGACCCAGGCGGTACAGCAGCACGGGCGCCCTGAACAAGAGCCTGCCAGCCCTGCCGTACGGGTGCAGACGCATCCCCTTCCTCCGTCAGCGCTCACACATGGACGCCGCCTCTCACCCCCGGCACCCCTCCCATCACGCTCTCTTCACCTCCTCAACGGCGCTCACATCCTCAAGCGTGCTCAGGTCTCCTATCTCGCCCCCCTGCTCAATCGCCCGCATCACCCTGCGCATGATCTTTCCGGAGCGGGTCTTCGGCAGCTTGCTCACGAAGTGCACCTCATCAGGCTTGGCGATCGGACTTATCTCCCTCGCCACATGCGCCCTGAGCTCCTGAACGAGCTCCTCAGAAGGCTTCACCCCATCCCTCAGCACCACAAACGCCACAATCGCCTGCCCCTTCACCTCGTGCTCCCTGCCCACCACCGCAGCCTCAGCCACGCTGGGGTGGCTTACCAGAGCGCTCTCAAGCTCCGCCGTGCCCAGGCGGTGCCCCGAGACATTCAGCACATCATCAACCCTCCCCAGAATCCAGAAGCTCCCCTCCTCATCCACCCTCGCGCCATCCCCCGTAACGTACACCTCACCCCTGAAGTAGGTCTTCAGGTACCTCTCCTCATTCCTCCAGAGGGTTCTGAGCATCGCCGGCCAGGGTGCGGTTATCACCAGCTCACCCCTCGCAGCGGGCTTCATGTTCTCATCCACCACCATCGCCCTAACCCCCGGGAAGGGTCTGCCCGCGCACCCCGGCTTCATCGCATCCACCCCCGGCAGGGTGGTTATCATCACCATCCCGGTCTCAGTCTGCCACCAGGTGTCCACGATGGGGCAGCGCCTCTCACCCACCACCTCGTAGAACCAGAGCCACGCCCTCGGATTTATGGGCTCGCCCACGCTTCCCAGGAGCCGCAGGGTGCCCAGCTCATGCTTTCTCACGGGCTCCTCCCCCAGCCTCATGAAGAACCTTATCGCCGTGGGGGCGGTGTAGAAAACCGTAACCCCGTGGCGCTCTATTATCTCCCACCACCTCTCGGGGGTCGGGTAGTCCGGCGCTCCCTCGTACATCACCACAGTCGCACCGTTTGACAGGGGACCGTAAACCACGTAGCTGTGCCCCGTAATCCAGCCAATATCCGCGGTGCACCAGTACACATCCTCCTCCTTCAGGTCAAACACCCAGTTGGCGGTGAGGTGCACCCCCACATTGTACCCCCCGTGCACGTGAAGCACACCCTTGGGCTTCCCCGTGGTTCCGGAGGTGTACAGGATGAAGAGGGGGTGCTCGCTGTCAAGAGGCACGGGCTCAACCCCTGCGGAGCATCCCCGCCTCGCCTCCTCCCAGCTCACATCTCTGCCCTCTCTCATGCTCACCTCGTTTCCAGCCCTCTCCAGCACCACCACCCTCTCAACGCCCTCTCCGGCGCTCTCCAGCGCCTCATCCACGTTCTGCTTCAGGGGCACAACCCTGCCCCTCCTGAAGGCGCCGTCCTGGGTAATCACAACCTTTGGGTCAGCATCCCGAATCCTGTCCGCGAGCGCACGGGGCGAGAAACCCCCGAACACCACGCTGTGCACCGCCCCTATGCGGGCGCAGGCGAGCATCGCGACGGGCAGCTCGGGCACCATGCCCATGTACAGCACCACCCTGTCCCCCCTCTCCACCCCCATCTCCCTGAGCATGCTTGAGGTAACGCACACCTCCCTGTGGAGCTCGGAGTAGCTCAAACTTCGCAGGGTGCCGTCTTCACCCTCCCACACCAGCGCTGGCTTGCTCCCCCTCTCCTTCAGGTGCCTGTCCAGGCAGTTGTAGGAGATGTTTATCTCCCCTCCCGTGAACCACCTGTAGAAGGGTGCCCTTGAGGTGTCAAGCACCTCCTTCCACTCCCTGAACCAGTGCACCCTCTCCGCAGCCTCAGCCCAGAACCCCAGCGGGTCACGCTCAGCCCTCTCATACACTCCCGCATCCCTTACATTGGCTCTCTCCACAAACTCCTTACTCGGAAACAGCTTCAACACCATCACCCCCTCTCATCGCCTCAAGCTGTTCAAGCACATACTCACGAATCTCCCTTGCAGCGGGGAGCCTCCTCACCAGCCTCCCCTCCCTTATGAGGGGCTGGAGCAGCTCCTCCATCTCCTCCCCGCACCTCTCGCACCTCCTGCGCTCCCCCGCGGGCACAACCATGGAGCGCATGCACCTGCACCGCAGCACGCTCTTTGCCATGCTCCTCTTGCCCCGCTTGGCAGCCGGCCTGCCCTCAACCTCCACTATGTCAAGGGCGAAGTCTATGGGAGGCGCGGAGCTTATGCTGGTTCCCACCCCGAAGCCGTCCACAAGCCTCAGCCTGCGCACGTCCTCCTCATCAATTCCCCCGGATACGAATATCTTCACCTTCCTGTATCCCCTGACATCAAGCTCCCACCTAACCTCCTCAACTATTCTGGCGAAGTCGCCCCGCCTTGAGGAGGGCGTGTCCAGCCTAACCGCGTGCAGGCGCTCAACGCTCTCAGCAGCCCTCACAGCCTCCCACTTCTCATCGCAGTAGGTGTCAACAAGGGCTATCCTGGGTACATCCTCCGGCACCACCTCGTCAAAGTACCTCCACGCCAGGGTCTGGTCCCCCACCACTATAACGAGGGCGTGGGGCATGGTACCCCTCGCCCGCTCACCCGTCAGCGCCTCAGCCGCCACCCCCGAGAACCCGTCGCACCCCCCTATGTACGCGGAGCGGTCTATCATGGGCGCAATCGCAGGGTGCAGCCTGCGTATTCCAAAGCTCAGGAGCAGGCGCTTACCTGCAGCCAGCCTGAAGCGTGCAGCCTTTGTGGCTATTCCCGAAGCCTGGCACAGCATGCCCAGCAGGGGTGTCTCAAGCACCGCAAACTCGGTGTACTCACCGGAGATGCGCAGCACGGGCTCCCCGGGGTAGAAGATGCTCCCCTCGGGCATGGCATCCACATCCACCGGGTACCCCTCAAGCAGGCGTGCCACCTCCTCAACCCCCGCCAGCACCCCCCAGGGGTACCGCATGGTGCTGGTGCTCACCTCCGCAACCACCCGCCTGCGTATCCCCTTCTCCCGCAGCACCCTCACGGTATTGAGAAAGTACACATCCGTGGTTCTTCCGGCTTTTATGTCCTCCTCGCCCGCAACATGGAACATCAGAGAACATATATAGCACAGAGATAATAAAACTTTCCGCATGCTCGGGATTGCGGTGCTCGGATGCGGCGCCATAGGGATGCAGATTATAAGAGCCCTCGCCACCGGCAGGGTGGAGGGCAGGGTGGTGTGCGTGCACGACCTCAGCGAGGAGCGTGCCCGCCAGGCAGCGAGGCTTGCAGGGGCGGAGGTTGCTCCAGGGCTGGAGGAGCTGCTCCACTGCGATGCGGAGGTGCTGGTGGAGTGCGCCTCCGTGAGTGCCGCAAGGAGGGTGCTCCTCCCCGCGCTTGAGCTCGGCAAGCAGGTGGTGGTGCTGAGCACCGGAGCCCTCGCCGACCCTGCAATTCTGGAGCGGGTTGAGAGCTTCCACGGCTCAAGGGTTCACGTACCCTCCGGAGCCGTCGGCGCCCTTGACGCCCTGCGGGCGGCGAGGGAGGGTGAGCTCAGGAGGGTGGTGCTGAAGACCACCAAGCCACCCCGTGCCCTTGAGGGCTCCCCCTACGTGGTTGAGAAGGGCATAGACCTGCGGGGTCTGAAGGAGAGGAGCAGGATATTCGCTGGCAGCGCCCTTGAGGCTATCTCCGGCTTTCCCGCAAACATCAACGTTGCCGTGAGCGTGTCCCTCGCGGGGCTCGGCACGAGGAAGACCGAGGTTGAGATTTACGCCGACCCCGCAGCCTCAAGGAACATCCACGAGGTTCACGCCGAGGGAGACTTCGGCACCTTTTACTTCAGAACCGAGAACCTCCCATCTCCTGAGAACCCCAGAACCAGCCAGCTTGCCGTGCTTTCGGCGCTCGCCCTGCTCCGGAGGCTGAGCAGCGTGCTCCAGCTCGGCTAAGGTTCCGTAATCCGCATTGACATGTCCACCCAGGGGGCGGAGGTGCACATCCAGCTCGTGGATATCACGTGGGGCTTCAGCCTGGCGTAGCTCTCAATGTTCTCCGGGGTTATGCCCCCCGAGACCTCAACCAGCACACCGCCTATCTCCCCCATCACCCGCTCCACCTCCTCGGGGGTGAAGTTGTCCAGCATCACCGCATCTGCTCCAGCCTCAGCCGCGAGCAGAGCCTGCTCAACGCTGCTCACCTCCACCTCAACCAGCTTGGTGAAGCTCACCCCCCTGGCGAGGCGTATCGCCTCCCTCAGGCTGACAAACCTCAGGTGGTTGTGCTTTATGAGCACGGCATCGTCCAGGCGGAAGCGGTGGGGGTCGCCTCCCCCCACGGCGATGGCACGCTTCTCAAAGTACCTGAAGCCCGGGGTGGTCTTCCTGGTGCCCGCAACCCTGACCCCGTACCTCCCCGCAACCTCAGCCAGCCTGCGTGTGGCGGTTGCGATTCCGCTCATCCTCATCAGCATGTTCAGCAGGGTGCGCTCAAGCAGGAGCAGGGTTCTTGCGTTTCCCTGAAGCTCTGCCAGCCGGCTGCCGGCGCTCACCCGTGAGCCATCCTCGGTGGTGGTGCACTCAACTCCCAGGTGCCTGCACAGCGCCCTGAGCTCCCTCAGCCCGGCCGCCACGCACTCCTGCTTCACCACTATCTCGGCACGTGCCTCGGCGTCCTCGGGCACTAAGCTCTCGGAGGTTACGTCCCAGAAGCCAGCGTCCTCCCTCACAAACTCCAGCATCTCACTCAGGGCTGGATGCATACCTTTTTATACCCGCCTGCAAAGAAAAAGGTTATGCGTGCGCTTCTGGTAATTGACATGCTGAAGGACTTCGTGTACCCCGAGGGTGCCCTGCCCGTGGCTGGAGCTAAGGAGCTGATACCCAGGATAAACCGCTGGATAGCCGAGTTCAGGGAGAAGGGCGAGCCCATCTTCTTCATCTGCGACGCTCACCCGGAGGGCGACGAGGAGTTTGAGGTGTGGGGGGAGCATGCGGTGGAGGGCACCTGGGGCGCGGAAATCGTGGACGAGCTTGACCGCAGGGAGGAGGACGTGGTAATAAAGAAGAGGAAGTTCTCGGGCTTTTTCCAGACCGGGCTGAAGGATGAGCTGGAGAAGCGGGGCGTTGATGAGGTTTACCTCACCGGGGTGCTCACCAACATCTGCGTGTTTCACACAGCCATTGACGCTGCGATGCTGGGGTTCAGGGTTAAGGTTATCAGGGACTGCGTGCACGCTATAGATGAGAAGGCGGCGGAATGGGCGCTGATGCATCTTCAGGAGGTTCTGGGGGCAGAGGTAATCTGAGGGCTGAGGTGCTGGAGGCGCTCTCAAGGGTTGTTTCTCCAGCCCACAGGAAGAGCATAGTGGAGGCTGGGATGGTGGCGAGCATAGAGATAGACGAAGGCAGCGTGCGCGTTGTCCTGCGCCGCCCCAAGGAGTGCGTGTGCACCCAGGCCTTCGTGCTCGCGGTGCTCGCGGAGAGGGAGCTCAGGAAGCTTGAGTGGGTGAGCAGGGCCAAGGTTGAGGTTTCCCTGAGCGCCTAAGGCACGAGGGTGAGGAGGAGGGAGTTCCTCAGCCCGGGACCCAGCCCCAGGATGAAGATGGCGAGCTTTACCATCCAGTAGTAGGTGGTGTCCTTCTCCTCCTCCCGCCACCTCTCCAGCAGGTAGAGCACCGGCAGGAGCACCGCAAGCTTCAGGGGGTACATCACCAGCGCCGTTCCCGTCAGGTTTATGAAGAACTCCGCGAGGATGTGCTCCTCCCCGAAGCCGAAGTAGTCTATGCCCACAAAGGTGCCGCTGGCGTCAAGCATGTGGGCGAAGAGTATCATGAGCCCGCTGCCGCCCAGGAAGCGTGCCCCGAGCAGGCGCGCCGGGAGAGCTACCGCAAGGGTGGCGGCGGCGGCCAGGGCTAAGGGATAGAGGAACCTGAGGGGCGCCTGCATCTGGGCGAGGAGCTGCACCAGGAAGGGGGGCAGGGTGAGCCCGCCCAGGATGAGCACCACCTTCCAGTACTCCACCCTCCAGCGCTCCTGGGCGAGCAGGGCGAGGCGAACGAGGATGAAGCCGTAGGCAACGCCGAGAACGTATATCCCGGGGGTGACGCTCCACCACTCCGACTTCGGGTAAACCCCGGCATCCGCCAGCATGCGCACGGTTATGGCGAAGATTATGGGGGGTATGAGGGCGAGCATGAAGCCCCTGTCAATCTGCACCCTGGTGAAGAGGTACCTGCGGAGGAACCAGAAGATGAGCAGGAGGATTGCGAAGCTCTTGAGGTAGTCGGCGGGTGTGTACACTGCCATGCCTCTGCCTCGCTGGCAGGAGATATATAGGTTGTGCATAGATTTATATTCCCCCGCCTATCAATTTCTCCCACATGAACCCGATGCTGGTTCTCGCCGTGGGCGTGGCGATGGTGGTGGCTGCGAAGTACCTGCTGGAGAAGGAGCTGGATGCGGAGCAGCTCTTCCTGCTGTTCTCGGGAATCGGGGTGCTCTTCAGCATCCTGGCGATGCGTGCGGTGGTCACGGGAAGCGGCGACCTGAAGAGCTACATCGCCCTGGGCGTGCTCTCCATGCTTGTTGCGGTGCTCTACCTTGAGGAGGAGTAGGCGTGCTGAGCAGGAATGAGGCGCTCGTTCTGAGGGCTGTGGAGGGGGAGGCGGAGATTTCGGAGCTGGTGGAGCGCACGGGGCTTAGCGAGAATGCGGTAAACAGGGCTGTTTACTGGCTGGTGCGGAAGGGACTGGTGAGGGTGCAGGAGGAGGCTGACTACCTCGTGGAGCTGGGGGAGGAGGGAAGGGAGTACCTGGAGAAGGGGCTGCCGGAGCGCAGAGCGGTGGAGGTGCTAATGGAGAGTGGGGGCAGGATGGGGGTTGAGGAGCTCGGCAGGGTGCTGGGGAGGCAGGCGAAGATAGCTCTGGGGTGGCTGGCGCGCAAGGGGCTGGCGAGAATCTCAGAGGGTGTGGTGGAGCTCACCGAAGCGGGGGCGTCGGGTGAGAAGACCCCGGATGAGGTGCTGCTTGAGAGGCTGGGCAGGGGGGCGGTGAGGGTGAGCGCCCTCACGGAGGAGGAGAGGAAGGCGCTTGAGCTGCTGCGCCGCAGGGGGGAGGTGGTGGTGCTCAGAGAGCTCAGGAGCCGCAGGGTCATGCTCACGCAGGAGGGGCGGCGTCAGGCGGCTGAGGCGGAGGCGGGGGAGTCCCAGCTCACCCATGAAATGCTGCGCACCGGGAGCTGGAGGGGGAAGAGGTTCAGAGCCTACGATGTCACCCTGCCAGCCCCCGAGGTTCTGCCGGCGAAGCTGCACCCCCTCAGGAGGATAATGGACGAGATTCGCTCAATATTCCTGCAGATGGGCTTCAGGGAGATTGAGGGTCCTCTGGTTGAGTCTGCCTTCTGGAACTTTGATGCCCTCTTCGTGCCCCAGGAGCATCCCGCCAGGGAGATGCAGGACACCTTCTACTTGGCAAAGCCGGAGCGCATGGAGCTTCCGGGGGAGGAGGTGGTGGAGGCTGTGAGGAGGGCTCATACAGGAGAGCTTGAGGGCTCAAGGGGATGGGGAAGGGAGTGGAGCAGGAGGGAGGCTGAGAGGGCGCTCCTCAGGACCCACACCACCTCCACCACCATACGCTACCTCGCCTCGTCGCCCGAGCTTCCGGCAAAGGTTTTCTGCATAGGCAGGGTGTTCAGGAAGGAGCGCATAACCTACCGCCACCTGCCGGAGTTCCACCAGGTTGAGGGAATCGTGGCGGGAGAGGTGGGGTTTGCCCACCTGCTGGGGATACTCAGGGAGTTCTACAGGAGGATGGGCTTTGAGAGGCTGCGCTTCCGCCCTGGCTACTTCCCGTACACGGAGCCCAGCCTGGAGGTGGAGGTGTACCTTGAGGACAGGGGGAGGTGGCTTGAGCTGGGGGGTGCGGGAATCTTCAGGCCGGAGGTTACGGAGCCCCTTGGAATCAGGGTGCCGGTGCTCGCCTGGGGGCTGGGGGTGGAGCGGCTTGCGATGCTCAGGCTGGGCATTGAGGATATCCGCATGCTGTACATGGGGGAGATTCCCTGGATTCAGAGCCGGGAGGTGAGGTAGGTGCCGGTGGTGAAGCTCAGGCTGAGGGAGCTCAGGAGGATGCTGGGGGTGGAGGTTAGCACGGAGGAGCTGCTGGAGAGGATGCCCATGCTGGGGTGCGATGTGGAGGAGGTGGAGGGGGAGCACGTGTACGTGGAGTACTTCCCCAACCGGCCTGACCTGTACTCGGTGGAGGGGGTGGCGAGAGCCTACAGAGCCTTCTTCGGTATTGAGCCGGGGCTGCGGGAGTACACCGCGGAGGAGCCAGAGGTGCAGATGCGGGTGGATAGGGGGGTTGAGGGGGTGCGCCCCTTCATCGCCTGCTGCGAGGTGCTGAATGCTAAGCTTGATGGTGAGCTGGTGGGGGAGCTCATGGAGCTGCAGGAGAAGCTGCACTGGGCGCTGGGGAGGAACAGGAGGAGGGCGTCCATAGGGGTGCACGACCTGCGGGAGGTTGAGCCCCCGCTGAGGTATGCTGCCGCCGGGGGGGAGGAGCTGAGGTTTGTGCCCCTGGGGGAGAGCAGGGAGATGAGCCTCGCCGAGGTGCTGCGGGAGCACCCGAAGGGGAGGGAGTACGGGCACATACTGAGGGGCTCCAGGGTGCCGGTGGTGCTGGATTCCGAGGGAAAGGTGCTCAGCCTGCCCCCGGTGATAAACTCGGAGCTGACCAGGGTCACGGAGGAGAGCGAGCACCTGCTGATTGAGGTCACGGGTACGGACAGGAGGGCTGTCAAGCACGCCCTGAATGTCATTGCCACCGCCATGGGTGAGCGGGGGTTCGGGCTGAGGAAGGTGGAGGTGCTCTACCCGGAGCTCACCGAGGTTACCCCGGAGCTTGAGCCCGAGGAGATGGTGCTGGAGGTTGGGTACGTGCGCAGGATGCTGGGCTTCGGCATCGGGGAGGAGGAGGTGGTGGAGAGCCTGAGGAGGATGGGGTACGGTGCCGAGGCTGAGGGGGGGCGAGTGAGGGTGAGGGTGCCCTGCTACCGCTGCGATATACTGCACCTGATTGACCTGGTGGAGGATGTTGCCATAGGGTACGGGTATGAGAGGCTGCCGGAGGCTCTCCCGGAGATACCCTCGGCGGGAGTGGAGCTTGAGGCGGAGGCGCTGGAGCAGAAGCTCAGGGCGCTCCTCCCGGGGTACGGGTTCACCGAGGTGCTCAACCTGATGCTGAGCAACCCCGGGGAGAACTTCATGAGCATGCGCAGGTCCGGAGAGGCGGTGGAGGTGAGCAACCCGATAAGCGAGGAGCACACCATCGTGCGAACCTCCCTGCTGCCGAAGCTGCTGGCAACCCTGAGGCAGAACCGGCACCACGAGCTTCCGCAGCGGATATTTGAGGCAGGGGACGTGCTTCTCCTGGATGATGGCAGGGTGGAGAGGCGCAGGAGGGTGGCGATGGCGGTGATTCACGCAAAGGCTGGGTTTGCGGAGATCAGGGGAATTGCCCAGGGGGTGCTCAGGGATTTCGGTGCTGAGGCTGAGTTCGTGCCCCATGAGGACGGTGCCTTCCTGAAGGGCAGGTGCGCCGCGGTGGTGGTGTCTGGAAGGCTTGCAGGCGTGCTGGGGGAGGTGCACCCAGAGGTGCTTGAGAGGTTTGAGCTTGAGTACCCTGTGGCAGCCCTTGAGCTGGAGCTTGAGGCGCTTGGCAGCCGGGGAGCGGTGCCAAAGGTTTAAATATGTGCGCTCCTGCTATACACACCAGGGTGGTTAGATGCTGGCTGAAAGGATAAGGAGGGTGAGCCCCTCTGCGACTCTTGAGATTTCTGCAAAAGCCAAGGAGATGAAAGCCAGGGGCGAGGATGTCATCAACCTGAGCGCGGGGGAGCCTGATTTTCCGCCTCCCGAGGAGGCGACGGAGGAGGTGTGCAGGGCTGTCAGGAAGGGGTACGGGAGGTACACCGCATCCCAGGGGATTGAGGAGCTGAGAAGCGCCATTGCCGAGAAGCTCAGGAGGGAGAACGGGATTGAGTGCACGCCTGAGCAGGTGATAGTTACCCCGGGGGCAAAGATGGCGATTTACGCCGCTGTAATGGTGCTGGTTGATCCAGGGGATGAGGTTCTTATACCAGAGCCCTGGTGGGTGTCCTACCCCGCGATGGTGGAGCTGGCGGAGGGAAGGGCGGTTTACGTGCCCACCAAGGAGGAGGAGGGCTTCAGGCTCACCCCGGAGGCGGTGGGCGAGAGGATAACCTCAAAGACAAAGGTGCTCATACTCAACACCCCCTGCAATCCCACGGGCGCTGTTATGCGGGAGCAGGAGCTCAGGGGCATAGCGGAGCTCTGCCAGGACCACGGGATATACGTTATCTCGGACGAGATATACGAGTACATGGTGTATGACGGCGCCAGGCACGTGAGCATAGGCAGCTTTGACGGGATGGAGGAGCTGTGCATAACCGTCAACGGGTTCTCCAAGTCCTACTGCATGACGGGGTGGCGCATCGGATATGCGGCGGGTAAGGAGGAGATTATAAAGGCTATGACCAGGCTGCAGGCGCACAGCGTGAGCAACGTCACCACCTTCGTGCAGCACGCTGGGATTAAGGCGCTCGGAGCTGACATGAGGCTCATGCTGGACGAGTTTGACAGAAGGCGCCGGTACATGGTTGAGGAGCTCAGGAAGATGCCGGGGGTGAGGTGCATCATGCCCGAGGGCGCCTTCTACGTGTTCCCCAACTTCTCAGCCTACGGGGGTGACTCAAAGAAGCTTGCCATGTACCTGCTGGAGGAGGCAAAGGTTGCCACGGTACCTGGAGCTGCCTTCGGCAGGGAGGGGCACCTGAGGCTGAGCTACGCGGTGTGCAAGGGCGCGATAGCGGAGGGGCTGAGCAGGATTCGCTCGGCTCTTGAGGGGCTGGAGCATGAGAGCGATTCTCCCAGGTGTATATGAGAAAAAGGGGGAAAGGGGGAGGGGGGTAAGAGCTACATCATGTAGGGCCCGCACCCGCACCCACGCATGGCAACGGTGAGCACCTGGGAGTCAACGGAGGTGCTCAGGTCAAGGGTTCTTACCTTGACCTCCACCGGGAGGGTGCCAACCCTCACCTGCGCCTGGTACGTCTTTCCATCCCCCTCCATCGCGTACACGTCGGGAAGGAACACGGCGGTGGGGGAGGGCACGGTTATGCCGTAGTCGCTCAGGGTGCCCACCTCAAGGGTGAGCTCGTAGGGGAAGCGGGGGGCAACGACGGGTATGCTTATGAGGGTGAAGACCATCACGAACACCAGCAGGGTTGCGCCGAAGTACTTGAGGTCGCTCCTGTCCTGCACGCCCAGGTAACCAGGCCTCGGCGCCTTCTTCCTGAGCTCCGTGGCGCTGATTTCGTAGGCTCTGACCTTTACCTTGGTCATCGCCTCCCTTACCCTGCTCTCGTACCCCGCGGGTACACCCGAGGCTGCGGGCTCAGCACCTGCACTTTCAATCGTATCCTTCAGGTACCCGTTAAATTCCTGTTCCATGCCCTCTCGCCTCATGTTTATTAATTCTGAGGCGCAGATATATCAGTTTTACCTGTAAAGCTTACACGTTCCCTGTGCACTTCTTTACACCTGTGGAAACACCTGAACACACTGCAGAACCCTCTAACACTCCCTGCACACCTGCGCTCCTCCTCTGCCGGGGTAGAGGCACAGAATACTAACGTCGTAAAAGCTACAGGCGCAGGTTCTCCCTGCGCTCAAGCAGGCGCTCTCCGAGGAGGAGCACCAGGGCGCCGAGGATGCCAAGGTAGAGGATGCCCACCAGCACCTCTCCGAGCTCCGGTGCAGGGGTGGAGGAAAGGGTGGCTATCAGCCTGACGGGGGTGGGCAGGGGGTGCCCGCCCACGGGGGCGAAGAGCAGGAGGGAGGCGAATATCAGCAGCATCGTAACCCCTGCGTTCGCCTCCTTCACGGTGTCGGAGACTGCGGATATGACCACCCCCGCACCTATGAAGAGGAGGTCAAGCAGCCCCAGGAGGAGCAGGATGAGCCCCTGGTTGTGCACCTGGATTCCGCGCAGGGTGAGGAGGAGCATCCAGAGCCACGCCTGGGCAAGCGCAACCGCGGCTACTGGAAGGGTCTTGGCGAGCATCACCTCCCTGAGGCTCAGGGGTGCCACGGCGAGCAGCTCGTAGGTGCGCCTCTCCTTCTCCCCCACGATTGAGTCGGTGGTCATGTTGGCGGCGAGGAAGGTGGGGAGGAGCAGGATGAAGGGCAGGAGGATGCCGTACATCACCTGCAGGAACTCCGGGGGTGCATCTGGCGCTCTACCCTTTACAGAGAGCTCCACCTCCGCCATGCTCCTCTGCTCCCTCAGCCTCTCCACCGCACGGGTAAGCATGGCATCCGCGAACCCAGAGAGGGGGTTGGTGTTGTCTATGTAGAGCAGGAAGACCGCCCTGCCCTGCTGGAGGGCGGCGCTCAGGTTGTCAGGCGCCACAAGCACCGCCACCAGTCCACGGCTCTCCATGAGCTCCCAGTAGTTATCCTCAGGCTTTAATGGCACCAGGCGCAGGTTCTCCACCTGCAGCAGGGAAATGTCCCCCACCACACCCGCCTTTACCTGCTGCGGGGGAAGGTAGCTCTCCATGACCTCTGGGCTGCTCAGGGAGGCGTACATCAAAGCCACCGTGGTTATGCTCACGGCTATGAGGAGCTGCACCAAGAAGGCGAGCAGGTAGAGGCGCTCGCTGAGGATGTCCCGTAGCTCCTTGCGCATTAGTACACCTACACCCATGCCCCACCCCCCAGGATAGCCAAGTTGAAGGCTGCATGCACACCCACACCCGCAAGGAAGAGCAGCACGCCCCTGCTACGTCCGCCCAGCACCAGCCCCAAGGCAGCTGTGGTGGTGGCGAGCAGGTGCATGGCGAGGGTTGCACCCCTCCCGTAGGCGACGGCGTAGGCTGAGGCAGCGCCCCCGAGCACCGCAGCGCCGGCGAGAGCCACGGCGGTCTCAATGGCGAAGAAGCCCAGAGCCGAGGCGGCGGCGCATGCGAGCACGCCTTTAGCCCCTGAGGGGCGCCACCTGAGCAGGAGGAGCACAGGAATGAGCTTCACCGCCTCCTCGGTGGCTGCGGAGGCGAGCACTAAGGCGGGGATTCCTAAGGGATGGGGCAGAAGCCTGAGGGCTGCGAAGGCTGCCACGAGCTCCACCCCCACGGCTAAGATGAAGCCGGCTGGCGAGAAGAGCAGCCCAAGGTGAGCACCCGCTCTTGTGGGCGTGCCCCTGAGGGCTGCCTCCTCAAGCATCCCCCTGAAGGCTGGCCTGGAGCCAGCTAAGAGCTCCTCCCTCCCCAGAGCCCACCGGCAGGCGAAAAGGGCAATGAAAGCCAGGAGGAGCTGGGGGAGAAGGGCTGGGAGAACCTGTGCGCCGCCGCTCACCGCCCTCGCAACCCCCACCCCCGGGAGGTAGGCGGGGCTGAAGCCCGTGAAGAAGCTGGCGGTCAGGGTGTAGAGCACCCCTATGAAGGCGGGTATGTAGAGAAGCATGAGCGCAAGGTTAGCCTCCCTGTGGCTCCCCGCCAGGAAGCCCAGCAGCATACTTAGGGAGCTCAGGGAAGCCGCAGCCCCAAGAAGCACCAGGAGAGCGCTCCAGGGCTCCGCAACAGGTATGCGCAGCGCAAGCACAACCCCGAGCCACAGGGCGCACTGCATGGATGCAAACCCCCAGAGAGCCAGGAACTTGCCGGCCACCACCTCACCCCTGCTCACGGGAGAGGCGAGCAGGCACTCAAGGGTTCCCCTGAGCTTCTCTCCCGTGGTTGAGTCAATCACCGCACCGCCGGTCATGAACAGGGGGAAGAAGAGCACGAGGGGTATGAGGTACCCCAGGAAAAAGCTGGAGTAGCGCCTCTCCTCAACCTGCACCACCACCTCCCGCCTGAAGAGCCTCACCAGCTCAACCCCCGCACCTCCCCCGCTGCGCCTGAGCAGCTCACCCCTGACACCCGAGAGCGCCTCCCTCACGGCCTTCTCCAGCATGCCAGCCTTCAGGGAGCCTCCGAGCACCAGCACCACCCTACCGCCGCCACCGCTCTCCCTGTACTCCGCGGGCACCACCAAGTAACCTGCAAGCCTCCCCCTCTCAAGCTCCTCCACCGGGGGTGAGGAGTAGAGGTACACCCTGAGCTCCCTCCTCTGCTCCAGCTCCCCCAGGAGAAGCCCTGCATCCTGGCTATAAACCACCACGCCCACAGGTATGAACCCCTCCAAGGCAGGCGCAGGCACCGAGGCACCCCCCTCAGCCAGCAGGTTGCCGAAGGCCGGGAGCAGAAGAAGGAGGAGAAGGGTCTGCACACCGAAGGCGAGCATGTACCTGCGGTTGCCGAGCAGCTCCGCCAGCTCCCTCTCAGCCACCCTTAAAACCCGCACCCCCATCACCCGTGTACCACACGAACACATCCTCCAGGGTGGGCGCCTCCACGCCGTGCTCCCTCAGCCCGCGCCTGAGCTCCTCCGGAGTACCGCAGGCTACCAGCCTACCCCTGTGGAGTATGCCCACGCGGTGGCACAGCTCCTCCGCCTCCTGCAGGTAGTGGGTGCACAGCACCACCGTCCTGCGCTCGCTCATCTTAGCGATGAGGCGCCTGAGCTCCCTGGCGCTCAGGGGGTCAAGCCCCGAAGTGGGCTCATCCAGCACCAGCACCTCCGGCTCGTGCAGCAGCGCCCTGGCTATGCTCAGCCTCTGGCGCATGCCCTTGGAGAAGGTTGAAATCTTAGAGTGAGCCCGCTCTCCCAGCCCCACCATGTCCAGGAGGCTGCCTATCCTCTCATCAGCGTCCTCAACCCCGTAGAGCCCCGCGAAGAACCTGAGAAGCCCCTCGGCGCTCATGCGCTCGTACATGCTGGGCTCCTCCGGAAGGTACCCTATCATCCTCCTCACCCTCCTGGGCTCCCGGGACACCTCAACCCCGTTAACCACCACCCTTCCAGAGCTCGGCCTGAGCACCCCGCACAGGATGCGCAGAGCCGTGGTCTTGCCAGCCCCGTTCTCCCCGAGCAGCCCGAAGACCTCACCCCTCCTGACCCTGAAGTCCACATCCTCAAGCGCCGTTATCCTGCCGAACCTCTTGCTCACCCTCTCAAAGAGTATCATCCTCAGCACATCCCCGGAGGCTAACATGCTCCTGAGCTATGGAGGCTGGCATTAAGTTTTAACAGGTTAGGGTGTTGTGGTTGCAGGGGTGCTCGCCTATGCCGCTCAGGGAGATAAACCGCATAGAAAGCGGAGATGAGATGTACGTGAACTACACCATGAAAACCCAGTACGACCTCAGACCGGGGGACGTGCTGCGCCTGAAGCTCCTGCGCCACTTTGACGACAGGAAGAGGCTCATCCAGGAGATAAATCAGGAGGTGGAGGTGAAGCTGGAGAACCCCCGGTGGATAAACTTCCCCAGGGACCTGCCGGAGGTGCACGAGAGGTACGGCATCAGGTTTGAGCACTACCTTGAGGTGGTTTACACCCACATCCTGCGGGAGGACCGCGAGATAGAGGTCTTCCCGGGGGAGATGAAGGAGTACCTGGACTTTGACCCTGATGCGGTTGAAGATGAATGAGGTGAGCGGATTGAGCAGGATATACTACGACAGGGATGTGGAGCTCTCGGTTCTTGAGGGCGAGACGGTGGCGGTGATAGGGTACGGGAGCCAGGGTGCAGCCCAGGCTCAGAACTTCAGGGATTCTGGAGTTGAGGTGGTGCTGGGGCTCAGAGAGGGTGGCGAGAGCTGGAAGCGCGCCTCAAGGGACGGGTTTGAGGTCATGACGGTTGAAGAGGCGGCGCGCAGGGGAAGCATAGTGCACATGCTCATACCCGACGAGGTGCAGCCGGAGGTGTACGCTAAGTACGTGAGGCAGGGGCTTGAGGAGGGCAACGCCCTGAGCTTCTCCCACGGCTTCAACATACGCTTCGGGCAGATAGTGCCACCGGAGCATGTGGATGTGATAATGATGGCGCCCAAGGGTCCGGGCGCCATGGTCAGGGAGGAGTACCTCCGCGGCTCGGGGGTGCCCGCGCTGGTTGCGGTGGAGCAGGACTTCACAGGCAAGGCGATGCAGCGCGCCCTCGCCCTCGCCAAAGCCAACGGCTCAACCAGGGTTGGGGTGCTTGAGACCACCTTCGCCGAGGAGACGGAGACTGACCTGTTCGGGGAGCAGGTTGACCTGTGCGGGGGCAGCGCCGAGCTGATAAAGGCTGCCTTTGAGACCCTGGTGGAGGCTG
>WANG01000101.1 GCA_015521945.1 Candidatus Hydrothermarchaeota archaeon | reverse complement strand
GAGTAGCTCACCACCCCGCCCTCTGGAAGTCTTAAAGGGAGCGTGCGCAGGGTGAGCAGCTTTTCAACCTCTCCGGGGGTGAGGCGCACCATCTCGTGCTGGCACCACCCTAACGTTTTTAAATTTGTGGTGGCTGCGTGGGTTGTGTTATCTTCCAGAAGCTTCGCCTGTGCATACGTTTGCGAGAGCCTTTGACTGCACTTATGATAGAATTTTCATGGGTAATTAGAGATTGAATAGGCTTAAAGCCGGGATGTTGCAAATGATTTTCTCAGGATTGCTGAGAATTCATTCCCTCTGAATAATCTTCACCGAAATGCTAAGATATAAGTTGAAAATTCGTGACAATAAGTGCATCTTTTGCAGGTTTTGTGGTTTCTTAGGATTTAGATGTAAATAAGTACTGCAAAGGCTTGCTGAGTGGATTCACACCTTTACTACCTCACTTGACCATTTTTCAAGGCAGGTGTGCAATCTGCTTGATATTACCCAGAAAATTATTCCTGAAATAAGTCCTGAAAAGTAAAAAATCTCTACAGGCTGATCTCTGAGTATTTTAAAGTTGAATTCATACAGCAAGGATATTAGTGAGAAATTCACGCCCATTTCTAAGAGATATCTCAGCATTAGTTGTTGCTTTTTTAGCACCTCACCCATGTACATCACCATATTCTTCCCGAGCCAGGTTAAATAGTTAACTGATATTCATGACGTCATAATATCCACGTATTTGCCTAACATCACTCAGCTTCACCTCAGGGTGAGAACCCGCTCGCGCCTTTGTGCAATTACGACAGGCAAAACAAATGAGCGCAGATTATTGACAGCTCAGGTTAGACTGCGGAGGTGGCATCATGGCATAACCAGATAGAATCACGAGCAAACTCTGCACAAGATTTTTGTTCCCAAAAATCCAGCTATAAACGGAGGAATAGCAGGTGAAGCATGAGGTTTACACCGTGGGGTACGAAGGGCGAAGCTTTGAGGAACTTGCAGAGATGCTGATGGGCAGCGGAGTTAAGCAGGTTTTTGATGTTCGCAGGAACCCTGTAAGCGTAAGGAGGGAATTTTCAAGAGACAACCTAAAGCGGAGTCTGAGCAGATACGGAATATGGTATATGCCGTTCTCCGACCTGGGTCCTCCGTATGACATGAGAAAAAGGTACAAGAGTGGCATAATAAGCTTTAGGGAATTTTCAGAGGTGTACTTTGAGCACCTCATCGCCAACGCGGGCATTCTACACTGCCTTGAGGAGCTCGCCGCCCTGAGGAGAAGCGTCCTCATGTGCTTTGAAAGGGACTGGAGGGGGTGCCACAGGAGCATAATAGCGAGGCAGATGGCATGCGAGCGAGGCTTTGAGGTGGTAAACCTGTGAGGAGCCCTTAGATGCGTGGGCACGGTGAATAGCCTCCCACCCTTCCGCAAGATATAAATCCTGTGATATACTCTGCTCTAACTGGTGAGTGCATGAAGCTCGGAGAGGTTGAGATACGGGACACCTTTGCGGAGGCTTTTGACTGCTGGTACTCAAGGTTCATAATAACCGCCCGGAGCGAGAGGTGGGCACGCACGGCGGCGGTGGAAGCCACGGGCTTCGCAACCTCCCTCATAGCCTGCGGTGCCGAGGCAGGAATTGAGCTCACCCTGCCCCCGGAGGGCACCCCGGACTCACGCCCCGGATGCTCCGTTATGGTCTTTGCCCCAAAGAAAACCCTGCCCCAGCAGCTGCTTATGCGCATTGGGCAGTGCGTGCTCACCGCCCCCACCACCAGGGTGTTCAGCGCGGGAGAGGGGGAGAGGGTGGACGTGGGGTACAGGCTGCGGTACTTCGGGGACGGGTACGAGGAGGTGCGCACCGCCTTCGGCAGGGAGATGGTGGTTATACCAGTGATGATGGGGGAGTTCATGGTGGAGAAGGAGCTCACCCTCGCAAAGGGTGTTGCTGGGGGCAACTTCATAATCCTGGCACGCTCCCAGGAGAGCGCCCTCAGGGCTGGCGAGCTTGCGGTGGAGGCGATTTCTGGAGTTGAGGGGGTTATAACCCCCTTCCCGGGCGGGCTGGTGGCAAGCGGCTCAAAGGTGGGCTCAAGGAGCTACAGCTTCATGAAGGCAACGACCAACGAGCGCTTCTGCCCCACCCTCAGGCACAGGGTGGAGAGCGAGCTTCCCGAGGGTGCGGAGGCTGCGGTGGAGGTGGTGATAAACGGGGAGAGCATAGAGGCGGTAAAGCTGGGGATGCAGCGTGGCATAGAGGCGGCATGCGGGGCGGAGGGGGTGCTGGCGATAAGCGCCGGCAACTACGGCGGAAAGCTGGGCAGGTACCACGTGAACCTGAGAGAGCTGTTCTGAGATGCGCGCCGCTATACTGCAGATGCGGGTGGTGCCGGGGGATGTGAAGCACAACCTAGGCAGGGCTGAGGAGCTGCTCTCCACCACCAGCGCCGAGGTGGTGCTCCTGCCCGAGCTCTTCACCACCGGCTTTGACTACCCCCGTCTGCGCGCCCTGGCTCTGCCCATAGAGGAGCACGCCGAGACCCTGAGGGGGCTTGCAGGGAGCAGGGTGCTGGCTGGCACCGTTCCAGAGCTCCGCGGGGGCAGGGTTTACAACACCATGCTGGTGGTTGACGGTGAGGGGGTGAGGGGGGTTTACAGGAAGCTCCACCTCTTCGGGCAGGAGAAGGAGCACTTCGCCCCCGGGGAGGAGGTGAGCCTCGCCCACGCCAGGGGGGTGAGGTGGGGGCTCAGCATCTGCTACGACCTGCGCTTTCCCGAGCTCTTCAGGGCGCTGACCTTTCTCGGTGCCCAGGTCGTGCTGCTGAGCGCCGAGTTTCCTGCGGAGCGGCAGCAGCACTTTGAGGTTCTGTGCAGGGCGAGGGCTATAGAGAACCTCTGCTACGTGCTCGCCTGCAACTGCACGGGCAGGGATGCCATGAACCGCTATGCAGGCGGAAGCCTGGCGGTGTCACCATGGGGCGAGGTTATCGCCAGAGCGGGTGAGGGTGAGGAGGTGCTTGAGTTCACCCTTGAGCCGCAGGAGGTGGAGAGGGTGAGGGAGAGCTTCCCCGCCCTCAGGGATGCAAAGCCCGAGAGGTTCCTCAGCCTCCTGGGTGGGGGCAGGGGGTGGAGTAGGTGGACACCCTGACGCCCCAGCTCTTCGCAGCTCTCGTGCTCATCATCTCCTACGCCCTCATAGTCACCGAGAGGGTGCACCGCACCGCCGCCGCCATGGCGGGAGGGGCTGCGATACTCGTGGCCGGCACCTGGCTGGGGGTCATAGACAGAGCCAAGTACCCCACGGAGCTGCACTTCCTGCAGGAGGCTGTGGACTGGAACACCATAGGGCTCCTGCTGGGGATGATGATAATCGTGGGGATGCTGAAGGACACGGGGTTCTTTGAGTTCATCGCCGTGAAGATAGCCAAGCTGTCCAGGGGCAACCCCTGGAGGATAATGCTGCTCTTCTCCACCGCCACCGCCGTGCTCTCGGCTTTCTTGGACAACGTGACCACCGTGCTGCTTATAGCCCCGGTGACGGTCAGCATAATGCTCACCCTTGAGCTAAACCCCGTGCCCTTTCTGATATCCGAGGTCATCGCCTCAAACATAGGGGGCACCGCCACCCTCATCGGGGACCCGCCGAACATAATCATAGGCAGCGGAGCCGGGCTTGGCTTCAACGAGTTCATACTGAACCTTGCGCCAATAGTCGGGGTGGTGTTCCTCATCTCCTTAGTATACCTCAGGGTGGTCTTCAGGGACACGCTTGCCCGGCGCCCAGGCAACCTGCAGGAGGTCATGGGGATGAACGAGTGGGAGCAGATAAGGGACAGGGGGCTGCTGATAAAGTGCTTAGGGGTGCTGGGAATGGTTATAATCCTCTTCTTCCTGCACTCCATGCTTGAGCTTGAGCCCTCAACCGTCGCCCTCTTCGGGGCGGCGCTGCTGCTGCTGGTGAGCTCGGAGCACCCGGATAAGGCGCTCCACCAGGTGGAGTGGAACGTGCTACTGTTCTTCGCGGGCCTCTTCATCATAGTCAGGGGGGTGGAGGAGGTGGGGCTGATAGAGAGGGCAGCCTCCTTGGCGGTGGATGCCACCGGCGGAAGCCTCGGCACCGCCATGTTCGTGGTGCTCTGGAGCTCTGCCGCCGCAAGCGCGGTGGTGGACAACATACCCTTCACTGCCACCATGGTGCCCCTGATACACAGCATGAGCGCCAGCCCTGCGCTGGCGGCTCAGATTGCACAGGTGGAGGGGAACCCCCTGTGGTGGGCTCTGTCCCTCGGGGCATGCCTCGGCGGGAATGCCACCCTCATAGGCGCCTCCGCCAACGTGGTGGTGGCAGGGATAAGCGAGCGCATGGGGTACCCCATAAGCTTCAGGGAGTACTTCAGGTACGCCGCGCCCGTGACCTTCCTGAGCCTGGCGGTGGCGGGTGCGCTTCTGTACGTTAAGACCTTCTACATTTAGGTGAGGAGAATGAGGGTGCTGGTTGCTTTAAAGCTGTCTGGAGATGAGGAGGAGCTGGTTGAGACCGCCCTCGCCTTCGGCGAGCACACGGGGGCGGAGATTCTCTTCATGCACGTGGTTGACCGCTCACCTCTCAAGAGGAGCTTTGTCAGGGTGCCCGAGAGCATGGCGGAGTACCTTTACAGCAAGGGGGAGCGGGAGCTGGGCAGGGTGAAGGAGCTTGCCGAGGGCAGGGGTTTGAAGGCTGAGACCAGGCTCGTGGAGGGCAGCCCCGTGGACGAGCTCGTCAGGGAGGCGAGGAGGCATGACTTGGTGATGATGCGCTCCCGTGTTTACAGCGCTCCCGAGAAGCTGGGCAGGGCAACTGAGAAGATGGTGTCAAGGTGCCCGAAGCCAGTGATGCTGGTCAACGGGGTGCAGCGCAGCTTCTCCGCATGCCTGGTGCCCGTGGACGGCTCCCAGGAGTCCTTCAAGGCGCTCTACCACATAAGAGCCATGAGGGAGCGCTACAGGTTCAGAAGGGTGATGATACTGCTGGTCCACACCGGCAGGAGGAAGCCCCTGAGCAGGGAGGTGAGGGAGGAGGAAGCCCAGGAGCGCCTCTCGGGAACGGGAAGAGCCGACCTCTATGAGCACAGGGTGATACTGGAGAGCGCCGAGGGGATAGTGAAGGGCGCCGCGGAGGAGGTGGTTGCGGAGGTGGTGCACACAAAGCTTGAGGTGGCAGAGGCGATACTGAAGTACGCACGCAAGCAGGGCGCAAAGCTGATATTCATGGGGGCAAGGGGGAGGGGTGCCAGAATTCTGCCGGGCTCAACCTCAACGAAGGTGATAACCCGCTCGGAGATACCCGTGGTGGTGTTCCCTGAGAAGTACGTGCCGGAGGGGTAGTCAGAGCTCCTCCACCATCCTGGTGAGAAGCTTCCTCTCAAGCAGCTTGCTCTTCTCGCTACCCTTCCTCTCCTTAACGCGCTTGTTGAGCTTCGCCATCACCTGCACCTCCGTGTATTAATGTTGTTGCCCCGGGGTAATTAACTTTTGGGTAGCCG
>WANG01000100.1 GCA_015521945.1 Candidatus Hydrothermarchaeota archaeon | reverse complement strand
CCCTCAACCTCTACCTGAACGGAACCCTCGTTAACACCTCAGCAGCGAGCTTCACGGAGCTTGAGAGCACCGCTCCCATATCCCTCTACGTGGGTGCCAGAAATGCGGCACCTGTTGACAGGTTCCTGGATGGCACCATAGA
The DNA here is from genome assembly GCA_015521945.1 of Candidatus Hydrothermarchaeota archaeon. GTDB lineage: Archaea > Hydrothermarchaeota > Hydrothermarchaeia > Hydrothermarchaeales > BMS3B > JAADFH01. The sequence goes on along the minus strand of WANG01000100.1, from coordinate 4,561 downwards.
CGACCTGGCGATGTACTCGCCCACCTCCCTCACCCCAACCCAGGTGGGCGACCTCTACACCCAGGGCACCCTGCACCTCCTGCCGGATGGAGACGCATGGGTGAGCGTTTCCCCGGTTGACACCAGGGGCAACGCGGGTGCCGCAACAAAGCAGTACTTCCTGGTGTACACGGGCTCTGACCCAACCCCGCCGTCGGTTAGCGTGGTTGGCAACGCCAACGTTCTGCTTCAGGCGGGCAGCACCTACAGCGTAACCTGGAAGCTCAACGAGAGCTATCCAACAACCTACTACGTGTACCGCTACCTGAACGGTGCCCTTGACGCCACCCTCTCCTCGGACAAGGTTTACTACGATGGAATGAGCGTAACCGTGCCCGTGCTCACCAGCACCACGGGCAACTACACCTACCAGCTCGTTGCCTGGGATGTGGGTGGCAACTCCGGGTACGCCAACATAAGCGTGGTGGTGGGCAACATAACCATAACGGCACCGAAGGGGAGCTATGGAGACGTAACTGAGGTGCCCTTCACCTACACCCTGCAGCCCGCGCTTGCCTGGAACCTTGAGAACGTAACCGACCACGCAACCGAGGTGGTAAACACAACCACGGGCAAGATAGAGAACGTGCCCTCGGGTGTGCACACCTTCACGGTTAAGGCGAACCTGAGCGGGTACGCGGGCGAGATTCAGAGGAGCAGCACCTACACCACCCAGAGTCCATACTTCTACGTCAACACCACCACCTCAGCCACCTTGGATGCCCAGGTGGTGGCGAGCACCCAGGTGGTGCTAACGGGCAGCGTCTCGGGTACGCTTACCCTGAGCAACACCACGGACAACCCCGTTGGGGACAAGAGGAACCTCAGCCAGGATTATCCCTCCGTGAGAGGTGCCTTCTATCTGAACGTGAGCAGCAACCTCAGCGGAAGCTACACGGCGCTGCTCAAGATATTCTACAAGGACTACCTCAATAACCTTGACGAGACCACCCTGAGCATATACCGCTACGACCCCGCCAGTAACAGGTGGGTGAAGCTTGACAGCTACGTGAGCACCTACGGCGGGTACGTGTATGCAGAGCTCCCTGGCTTCTCCCTGTTCGCAGTGGGTGGAGAGATAGCCAAGAGCGTCTCCCTCTCACCACCCGGCGGTGGCAAGGGCGGCGTTAAGACCATCAAGACCGCCATCCTCACCACCGCCGACGACTGGAGATTTGGAGTTATAGCCAGCGCCATGAGCAGCGAGCACCACGACTTCGGGGTTTACTTGGTCTCCCAGGGCACCCTTGAGCAGTACATGATAGACGCCCTCAAGAACTACGACAGGGTCATAATCCTGGGCGACGAGAACATCATCCCGGCGGAGGTTGAGACCCAGCTGCTCGGTCTGGAGCACAACGTGAGCGCTGGCTTCTTCGGGCTTGAGGTGGAGCGCCTGCCCGTCAAGGACATATACGAGGCGAGCACCGCTCTTGCCGAGCTGTGCAACCACGACAAGGGGTACATACTGGTAAGGGACGACCTGTATCCTGACTCCTTCGTAGCCTCCGCCATAGCGGTGGTGTGGAAGAAGCCCGTGCTCTTCACGGGCACCAACGAGATACCCGACGAGGTGTTCAACTTCCTGAAGCAGAAGAAGCTGCCGGTGACGATAATCGGCGGCCCCGAGGCTGTGTCCGAAGGCGTGGCTGACGCCCTGAGGGCGCAGGGCATAGCGGTTACCAGGATAGGCGGCGAGGACAGGTACGAGACCGCAGCCCTGGTGGCTGAGGAGTTCCTGAAGCTGGTGCCCGCGAAGAAGACGCTTCTGGTGGACGGTGAGAACGACGAGTGGGTGAACACCGCAGGGATACACGCGGGGGAGAACAAGCAGGTGCTTCTCTTCATAAAGGACATGAGCCTGCCGCCTGCAACCCTTGAGGTGCTGGAGAGGCATGAGGAGATAACCGGCGCCGTGGTGGCTGCCATGGCGGGTCTGCCCGAAGTCCTCTTTGAGCCCCTCAAGGAGGAGCTTGAGAACCGCGGCATGGACATGAGCCTGATGAAGACGGACACCGTCAAGCACTCGGTGCAGATAAGCAACCTGGTGATATCCCGCCTCAAGGCAGCGGAAGGTGCCGCAGGCGGTGCTGCTGCAGGCGGCGGAGGTGGCGGCAGCTGAGGCTTGGCACCAGCCACCTCTCCCTCTCCGCTATTTTTATAGCCGGCTACACCCTGCTCTACCTGCTGCGTGAGCACGTTCAGGAGCGCTCCCTCTCCTGGAGCGACTGGAGCCAGGTTTTTGCCTACTCGGAGTTTCGCCTCTTCCTCTTGGCTCTTGCGGTATCGCTGGTGCTTGCGCACTACCTGAGCGGGCGCATGGAGCCGGAGAGGCTGGGCGCCTACACCCTGCCCATGGCGGTGTTCTTAGTGCTCCTCACCCTGCACACCATGCCCGAGCTCAACCCCGATGCCGCCAGGTACTTCTCGGAGGCAAAGTTCCTGGCTGAGGAGGGGGTGGGCAGCTTCTTCGGTGAGTGGGGCAGGCGGCTGTACGTTTACGTGGACCAGCCCTTGGTGCCCTTCATCTACGGGGTGCTCTTCACCCTCTTTGGTGAGAGCAGGCTGGTGATTCAGGCTTACAACTTCCTCCTTTACTCCCTGCTCACCCTCCTAGTGTACCGCACCGCGGAGCACCTGTGGGGCACCAGGGCGGGTGTCTTCTCGGGCATGCTGATGCTCGCCTCCCCCTACGTCCTCTCGCGGGTGCCCCTCACCCTCGTTGACACCACCCTCAGCTTCCTCACCGCAGCCCTCGCTTACACCCTGCTCACGGGCTTAACCCGCGGCGACACGAAGAGGCTGGTGCTCGCCGGCGTGTGCACCGCCATGATACCCTTCACCAAGCTCACTGGCGTGGTGTACCTCCTGCCCCTCGCCCTCGTGCCCCTCGTGCTCCACCTGAGGGGTGAGAGGTGGAATCCACGCCTCCTCACCGTGCCCCTCATCCTGGGCATCGCCCTGGCGCTGCCGCTGCTCTTGTACCTACTGCCCGTGCTCAGGGAGCAGCTCGTAACGGCGATGGTGCTCAGGGCGAGGATGCCAGTGTGGAGCGGCACCGAAAGCGTGTGGAACATGCTCCTCCACCAGTTCTCAGCCCCCGTAACCATCCTCGCCATCGCATCCCTCTACCTGAGCTACAGAGCCAGGGACAGGGGCATTCTCCTCCCCCTGCTCTGGTTCCTCGTGCCCCTCGCCCTGTACCACGACACCCGCATAAGGTACATGATTCCCGCCTACCCGGCTCTCGCCATGCTCGCCGGAGTCGGGCTCTTCAGGCTGAGCCAGGAGAGCAGGCGCATGGCGTGCTTCCTGGCAATCGCCACGGTGCTGGGCTCCCTCTCCATGCTCTACCTCGCCTACGTGCCCTTCGCTCAGGCAAACAGCGCCGCAGACCTGATGCGCGCAGCCAAGTATGCGGAGCGCATACCCGTGGACACCATTGACATGTACGCCCTCTACCCAGCCAGCTACAACTCAAGCCTGGCGCTGCTCATCCCCCTCTTTGACCTGCACTCCAGCAAGCAGGTGGTGGTGCGCGGCGAGTCCCTGATGCCCACCAGAGAGATAACACCCGAGCAGAGGAACGTCAGCTGGACCTGGAGCTACGAGCTTCCGGGGTACTACTTCAGGCTGGCACCTCCCTCCGACCTGGTGGGTGTAATCTCGCCCATGTACTACCCCTACCTTCCCCCCATGCTGCGGGAGAGGCTGCAGAACTACACCCTGATAAGAACCTTTGAGGCGGGCACCTACGGGGCGCTCTTCCCCTACAAGGTGCGGCTTTACCTGAGGAATCCCACCGTGAGCATCTCCCCACTTCCACCCACCCTCAGGAGGGGGGACACCGTGAACATAAGCTGGAGCACCACCTACCCCTTCCCCCAGGACCTGAGCTACAGGGTGTACATCTACAGCAAGAAGCAGAAGATAAAGCTTGAGCTGGGCGAGCTCGGGAGCACCTCCCTGCTCTGGGAGGTGCCCCTCCTGCCCCCCTCGGACGACTACGTGGTGAGGGTTTACGCCTCCTGGAACGGGTGGCAGACCTACGGGTGGAACCAGAGCGGCACCTTCAGGGTGCTGCCGTGACTCAGACCTCAACCTCCTCCAGCTCCCCTGGTATGAAAACCTTCGGGAATATCCTGGAAGCCCTCTCAAGCTCCTCCTCATCAATTCCCCTGTACAGGTGCACCAGCGCCAGCTTCTCGGCACCCGCCTCGGCAGCCAGCTCTGCGGCAGTCTCGGGGGAGGAGTGGAGCTTTCCCCTGGCGGAGTACGCCTCAGCCACCAGTAAGTGCGCCCCCCTGGCGAGCTCCACGCACCCCTCCTCAGGCACCCCGTCGCACAGGTACACCAGCTTTCGGTCCCTCTCAAGGCTCACGCACACCGTCTCAACCCCGTGCAGGGTGGAGCAGAAGTCAAGGGAGTAGCCCTCAAGCCTCCCCCTCTCGGGGGGCAGGAACTCCACCCCGTAGCCAAGAGCCTCAATCTGCCTGCGGTAGGAGAGCATGAGCAGCTCCCT
>WANG01000099.1 GCA_015521945.1 Candidatus Hydrothermarchaeota archaeon | reverse complement strand
GTGCCATGGGTGCATGGGCTCACCCATGGCATCTGCACCACCTGAAGCCGGCACCTGCTCCGCCCACAGCCATGCAGGCTGCGATGAGGTGCCGCAGAAAGAGGGAGCGCAGCTTGATATAAGCCCGCAGGAGCGCATTTCAATAATGGTTGCATTTTAAAGCATTTTTGTAACGCGCCCCTCTGCAGGCTCAGCGGAAGCGCTGTCGTGATGTATATTGTTTAAAATATACTATTGAAAATATATTATCTACGGTATAATTTGTTGCAAAAATGTTTTAAAAAATGGCGATTGCACGGCAGGTGCAGGGGGCGTGAAGCTCGCTGGCAGGGAGGAGCTGCCACAGCCCCCTCACATGCAGGGGTGTGCCGCAGCAGGGGGTGCGGGAAAAAGGAGCAGCAGCGTGTCAGAAGCGCTCAGCTCTTATTACAGAAAACCCTGCGATTCAAGAAACTCCAGAGCCTCATCCTCATCCGGCAGGCCGTTCCTCGCTCCGAGGCGGGATATGCACCTTGAGGCTACGAAGTTTCCCAGGGCTGCGCACGCCTCCGGGGAAAGCTCCCGCAGCAGCCCGTAGAGGAAGCCCGCGGCGAAGGCATCTCCGGCGCCCGTGGTATCCACCACCTCCGTGCTCACCGCCGGCACGCTCACCTCCCTCACACCATCATCCTCCCACACCACCGTGCACCCGTCCGCTCCCCGTGTAACAGCCACCATTCCAGCACCAAGCTCAACCAGCATCTCCGCGCCCCTGCGCCCGCGGTTGCCCGTAAGGTGGAAAAGCTCGCTCTCATTCACAAAAACCACCCTGCTGGCTGCGATGAAGTCCCTGAGCTCAACCAGGCACCTGTCCCTCGCGTAAAGCATGCCTGGAGCAAAGCTTACCCTGCCCGCAAGAGCATCGCAGAGCTCCCGCTGAAGCTCAAACCCCCTCTCGCCCACAAAGGAGGACATGTGAACGATTTCAGCATCCATAACGTAGGCTCTGCAGGAATCGCTCAGCGAAACCTCATCGTTCGCCCCCGGGTGCACGTACAGGCAGCGCTCCCCCTTGGAATCCACCAGAGCCACCACCACACCCGTGGGTGCATCCACCCTGGCAACGCACCCCGTGTCCACCCCCTCTCGCCTCAGCTCATCCACCAAGAAGTCCCCCTCGGCATCCCTGCCAACCGCCCCCACAAAGGCCGTGCTCACCCCGAGCCTCGCAAGCCCCGCGATTGTGTTGGCGGCGCTTCCACCAGCACTCTGCTCGCTCCTGAGCACCCTCACCTCCTCCCCGGGCGCTGCAAACCTCTCAACCACGTACATCCTGTCCACATTCAGTGCGCCCACACCAACCACGTGCATGAACACTACTTACCCCCGTAGGTAATAAAGATTTGCGAGGCTAACCTCCTCTGGTAATGCTGATGCTCAGGGTCGGATGCTGCGGGTTTCCCGGGGGAATGAGGCGCTACTTCACCGAGTTCAGCCTCGCCGAGGTGCAGCAGACCTTCTACAAGCCGCCGAGGGCTGAGACCCTCAGGAGGTGGCGCGAGCTCGCGGGTGAGGAATTTGAGTTCACCATGAAAGCCTGGCAGCTCATCACCCACCCCCCTGGACCAACCTACCGCAGGGCTGGCATACAGGTTGAGAACCCCGGGAGGTACGGGTACTTCAGGTGCACGGAGGAGGTGCTATCCGCCTGGGAAGCAACCAGGGAGGCGGCGGAGATTCTGAGGGCGTCGGTGGTGCTCCTGCAGTGCCCGCCGAGCTTCCGCCAGACCGAGGAGAACCTGCGCAACCTGCGGGAGTTCCTAAGCACCGTCTCTGGAGAGCTCACCCTCGCCCTTGAGCTCCGCGCCCCCTGGGAGGAGGAGGTGCTCCGCCCCCTCTGCCAGGAGCTGGGGGTGATTCACTGCGTTGACCCCCTGAGGCAGGAGCCGGTAACACGGGGCATAGCCTACTTCAGGCTCCACGGCAGGTACGAGGGCAGCAGGATAGTGTACTCCCACCGCTACACCGAGGAAGAGCTTCAGAAGGTGCTTAAGAAGGCGCTCGCCCACGGGGAAGCCTACGTGCTCTTCAACAACACCCACATGAGGGAGGATGCAAGGCGCCTCATTCAGATGTCAGCGCCCTGAGCACCGCCTTAGCTGGCAGCCTGACAGG
>WANG01000098.1 GCA_015521945.1 Candidatus Hydrothermarchaeota archaeon | reverse complement strand
TCGGTGGCGTACCTTATTATATCAAACAGGTCCTCCCGCCTCAGGGCGTTGCCTCCCGTAATCCTGAGCACCGGATACGGCTTGCCGAACTCAAGCATCTGGTCAATCAGGGAGAGGCTCTCCTCAAAGCTCAGCTCCCGTGGAGAGCGCTCCACCCTTGCGCTCGCCTTGCAGTGCAGGCACCTCAGCCCGCAGGCGATGGTGCACTCCCACATCACCGACACTGGCTTGAGCTGCATCCCCCTACGGAGCCACCGGTAACGATGACATAAGTTTTTATTTAAAGGCATCAGAATGTGGCTTATGCTTGAGTGGCTTCTGCTCCTGCTTGCGATCGCTGGAGTTTGCGTAGCCTGCTACACCGACCTGCGCAGTGGAATCGTGCCAAACAGGCTGAGTTTCCCCCTATTCGCCGCTGGTATAGCCGGCAACCTGGTGGCTGCCGCAGCCAGCTCTGACCTAACCCTTCTCAGGGACCTGGTGGTGGGGGTTGCGGCGACCTTCGCCCTGGGGTACCTGCTCTGGCTGGGCGGGGTGCTGGCGGGAGGGGATGTGAAGGTTTTTCTCTTCATCTCCGCCCTGCTCCCCAGGTACCCCCACCCCCTGGAGGGGCTCTTCTCCCCCTCCCTCGCCTGGTACCCCTTTCCCGTGAGCGTTATGCTCAACTCCTTCCTGGCTGCCTTCCCCTTCGTGCTGCTCTACGCCATCGCCGTGGGGGGCAGGAGGATAAGCCCCCGTAAGGTGGTGAGAAGCGCCCTGAACAGGAAAACCGCAGGAGCGGTTCTGGTGCTGCTGGCAGCCTTCAGCGTCTCACGCATCGCCGGCACCTACGCAGCCCTGGGAGCGGTGCTCTTTCTGGTGTGGCTCAGGAGCGTCTCACCCGCCTACGCCACCGTCGCCTCGGGAGGGCTCGCAGCCTCCGGGGTGCTTGCGGGGGTATCCCCGCGGGAGCTTCTGGGCTACTCAGCCCTGGGTGTCGGGATGCTCGTGCTGGTCTCCTTGGCATGGCACAGCCTGAACGAGCTGCGGGTTCACCTCAGGAGGGAGGTCAGGATAGAGGAGCTGAAGGAGGGAATGATACCTGCGGAAGAGATTTATATAAGGGAGGGGAAGATAATTAGAAAGGAAGCTGGCATCCTGGAGAAGATAATGAATGCGCTGTCGGTGAGAGAGGAAGGAGCGGTACTGGTAAGTGCAGGAGCGGGAGGACTTAGTGCGGAGCAGATATCAGAGCTCAGAAGGCTTGTGAAGGAGGGCAGGCTTGAGGACAGGCTGCTGATAAGGCGCAGGATGCCCTTTGCGCCAGTGATGCTTGCGGGGCTTGTGATTGCCCTCGTCTCAGGAGACGTGCTGGTGAGATTATGAGGAATGAGGCTCAGATTACCATTGAGACGGTAATACTCATAGGCTTCTTCCTTCTGGTACTGGTGGGTGTAACCATAACCCTGAACTTCAACGTCTCCTCAGCCGGTAGAGATGCCTCAAGAGCCCTGGAGATGCGCTCCAACCTGGATGCCATAGTTTCGGCGATTGAGGCGGTGCAGGCGCTGGGTCCGGGGGCTGAGAGGACCTTCTGGATAGTCTCCAACCAGAAGACCTGGGGGATAGTTGCGGGTGAGATACCGGGGTACACCCAGAAGGGCTCCATCAGCTACTGGGTCAGGTGGGAGAGCAGGCACGGGGTGCCTGATGAGCTGCTGAGCGCCACCGTGGTTGCGGGCACTCCACTACCCGGCGCCACCTACGCGGGTCTGGCGAGGATGGTGGAGGGCACCAACACCTCCACTCCTGTTGGCATCGGGTACGTGGGCACGGGCCAGGGCAGGTTCAAGGTGGTGGTGCTCAACAACAACACGGGAGGAGGAAACGCGACTCTGAGCATTTCCAGCAGCGGCAGGCTCATAACCATAACCCTGGAGGTGCCGTAGGTGGACTCAAAGGCTCAGATTACCATTGAAACCCTCATCATCATGGGTGCGATACTGATGATAATAGTAACCGTTTCCATACCCGCCGCCCTGCAGTCAAGCAGTTACGCCAAGGATGTGCAGCACGCAGGGGATGCCAGGTACGCGGTGGAGCAGATAGCGGCGGTGGCGAACAGCCTGAGCACCTCCTCGGAGTTCAGGGAGATTAGGGTGTACATCCCCGGCTACAACTCCCAGAGGCAGAAGCGGATAACCGAGATAAGAGCCACACCCGATGGTGACGGGATGCTGGTTAAGCTGTACCTCCTGAAGTACGGGAGCGGGGGTGCCTTGGTGAGCAACGAGAGCTACAACTTCACCGTCAGGCTCTACGGGAGCGGCTGGAAGGTTTACAACGGCACCTCGGGGGCTGAGGGCATAACCGAGCCCTACGGGAGCTGGTACGATGTGGTTATTAGACCCAAGAACATAACCTTCATCAGGAGGTAGGTGCTTGGACTCACGGGCTCAGGTGAGCATTGAGGTGGCACTGGTGGCGGGCATCGCCATACTTGTGGCGGTCAGCTTGGTGAACATCAACTTTGAGAGGCTTAACTTGGCGAGGGAGCTGGGTGAGGGCGGAGAGGCGAAGATGGTGGCAACCCTCATCGCCACCAGCATAAACACGGTGCACGCCAACGGCGCGGGATTTGAGCTGACACTGAGTGAGAGCAAGCTCAACTTCACCGAGCTTACGGATGTGGACCAGGGCACCGGGATAATTCTGCCCATCATCATAGACAACACGAGGCGGAAGGTTATAGTTGGAAGAAACATGAGCAGAACGGGGCATAAGGGGCAGTGGAACGTCTCGGTTAGCATGGTGCCAAACAACGTGGTGAGGCAGGACCCCACCGCGAGGTATCCCGAGGTGACCATCAGGAACAACGGCACGAATGTTATAGTTTATGCTGACTCGTCCAAGGTGAGGGTAGTACCATGAGCTCCAACAGGGCGCAGGTGAGCATTGAGTTCATAATCCTGGTGGGTGCGCTGCTGGTGATGGTTATAGCGGTGTTCCCCTACATCCTGAAGACCAACGAGCTGAACAAGGCGCTGAGCGCAGCCAGGGACGGAGCCACCTTCGGTGCCGGCATTCGTGGGGTGGGGTACCAGAGCGGCAGCGTTGAGGCGCCACCGGGGAGGATTAAGATAAAGAGTGTTATCCTGGAGAGGCTGGGCAGGTGCGGTAACCTTGAGTGCTACAGGTTCAGGATTGTAATAATGATGCCCTCCTACTACTCCTCAAACTCAAGCTACGTTAACAGCATCAGGAGCACCATCAGGAATCAGGCTCTCAGGTTTGTTTACTATGCGTTTAACGGGGAGTATCCCGCATCATCCGTAATCTACCGTGTTAACACCAACTACTACTCCTTCAACGCAACCACGGATGTAGAGTACTACTAAGGGGGTGCGCCATGGACTTCGTTGAGAGGCTCGGCGAGGCAGCCCTTAGGGCGCTGCAGAGAGCCTACTACCACGCCCTGGGCGTGCTTATATGGCTCATCCTGCTCCTGAGAAGGGCGGGGAGGAGCATGGGCGAGTTTGAGATGAGGCGCATATACCCCATCTTTGAGTCCCGGGGGGTGGACTTCAGGGACTACTTGGTGCTGAAGGCGCAGCTCCTCATCTTCATCTACTTCATCACTGCTGTGGTGTACATCTTCGGGTTTGCCTCCTCCTGGGCGATTCCCGTGCTGGTGCTCTCCGGTGCGGGGCTTCTGGCGCTCCTCAGGGGGCAGCTCAGGAGGAGCTTCGGGAGTGAGTACCCCCCCTACAGGGACTTCTTCTCAGCCTACCTGCTGCTCACCACCCTGCTCATCCTGCTCAGGTTCGCGGTGCCAGAGGTGCGCTCCGGCTACCCCTACCTCCACCTCCTCGTGGTGTCAGTGCTTGGGGTGGTGGGGTTCACCCTTTACTTCAGGAGCAGGTACTCCAGGGACTACACCTACGGGAGGGTTGTCAGGGGGGGCACCCTCGCCAGGGTTAAGGTGGGGTACGACATAAGGGCGGGGGTGAAGCCCGGGGAGCACTTAGTGCACAACGATGTTGGTGCTCGTAAGGGAGACCTGGTGAAGCTGCGGGTTGAAAGGGGGCTATTCAACCTCAGGGGGGGCAGGGTGTCGGAGGTTCTGGAGGTGGTGGAGGGTGAGGAGAAACCTGAGTGAGCTCTCCATGCTCACCGCAGGCGCAGGGCTGCTTCTGCTATTCGGGCTGAGCTTCTACCAGCCCGTGCTTGATGTCTCGGAGGTGGAGAAGTACGAGGGGGCGGAGGTGAATGTTATGGGAGTGGTAACCGGCATAAGAAACTCAAGCTCGGGGCACGTGTTCATAACCATAAGCGATGGGCTGAAGGAGGTGGTTGTGCCTGTGTTCAACACCTCCGTGGGAGAGGTTGACCCGGCCTGCCTCAGAGAGGGGGTGGAGCTGCGGGTGAGAGGAAGGGTGCAGTGGTACGTGTACAGGAAGGATAGCACAGTGATCAGGCAGCTTGAGGTGGTACCCGGCAGCGGCGGGGAGCTGAGGTGTTAGATGCCCTTCTCGGAGTCCTGCTGGGCATACTCTGCGGCACCCTGACGGGGATGGTTCCGGGGCTGCACGTCAACACCCTGCTCTTCTTGGTTTACCCCCTGCTGCTTCCAAGCTCACCCGAGATGCCCGCTCTGCTGGTGTGCTTCATAACTGCTCTGAGCGTTACCCACTCCTTCGTGAGCTACGTACCCAGCATACTCCTCAGCGCACCCCAGGAGGACACGGCTCTCTCTGTTCTGCCAGGGCAGAGGCTCCTGGGCATGGGCAGGGGGTACGAGGCGGTTTACCTGACGGTGGTCGGCGGGATAGGCGCCATGGCGGTGCTCCTGCTCCTCCTGCCCCTGCTGGTGGCGTACATGGGTGCCCTCTACGGTGCGCTCAGGCCCTTCATCGGTGGTGTTCTCCTCCTGGTGCTCGCCTACATGGTAGCCACCGAGGTGGGAGTGAGGGGCAAGCTGTACGCCCTGCTGGTGGTGCTGCTCTCGGGCACCCTGGGGTACCTGATACTCCACCGCCTCCCAGCCTC
>WANG01000097.1 GCA_015521945.1 Candidatus Hydrothermarchaeota archaeon | reverse complement strand
CTGTTAGGCCGATGCGTGTTATTGAGCTTGGTCCTGAGAAGTTCGGTGAGCGGATACGTTACGACTTTATTCCCATGAACTGCTTTCACTGTGGAAGGGCGCCCTGCGTTGAGGCCTGTCCTACAGGAGCGATGCAGAAGAGGGAGGATGGGGTAGTGTACGTGGATGGCGAATCCTGCATAGGGTGCAGGCAGTGCATCAGGGCATGCCCCTTTGGTGCTCCCCAGTACGACCCTTCCAGCGGGAAGGTGGTTAAGTGCGACCTTTGCATGCACCGGGTGGATGCAGGTCTGGAGCCGGCGTGCGTGGCAAAGTGCCCCACAAGAGCCGTAATTGCGGGGAATGCGGGTGAGCTGAGGAGGCTGGCTGAGGGTAGAGGGCTTAACCTGATTCAACCCGTGCACGCTGAAGATACGCATGCTGGTGTGGTCTATGCCACGCGCTTTGAGCTGAGCAGGCGGGTGTGAGGCATGGGGAAGAAGGCGAGGATACCGGAGGTGGCGCTGAGGGCGAAGGAGCGCTACGGGAGCTCCATCTGGGAGAGAGCCAGGAGGCTCAGGGTTGAGGAGGCTCATGCGATGCCTGCCATGCTGCCGGGTGAGCTTGAGGACATAGCACGTGAGCTTGAGGTTTTCTTCGGGAGGGGCAGGGAGCAGGAGCGCAGGATGAGGCGCATGCTGAGGGAGGGGATGCCAGAGCTCAGCGAGGATGTACTTGCGGAGCTTGAGCGGGCGGAACGGGCGCTTAGGGGCTGTGCACCCGCCACCATGCGGGCGGAGGAGGCTGCGGAAGCCCTGAAGAGAGCCGCACACCTCACCGAGGGACAGGCGAGGCTGTACTTCACCGAGCTGGCGCAGCGCTGCCTCAGAGCGGTATCAACCAGCTTCTCGGGGGTGGCTTAGGTGTGCTACTCGTGCAGGGTGTGCGGTGCAAGCTTCTGCGTCTCCTTCAGCCTGGACTTCTGCCCGAGGTGCGGCAGCAGGGGTGATGAGGATGGTGAGTCGTGAGGTTGCCATGTGCATGCTGAGGGGTGAGTGGGGGGAGGCGATGAGGCTGGCGCAGGAGCGCACGCAGGGTGAGGATGGCGAGGTTTACTCGGGAATAGTGCACTTCTGCAGGGGCAAGCTGGCGGGGAGAGCTGAGGAGCGGCTGGAGCACTTCTCCAGGGCGCTTGAGGTTCTCAAGGGGAGGCACGAGCTCCTGGGGAGCTACGCGGAGATTGAGACGGAGCTTGCAAGGGCTGAGCTTGCCTCGGGGGTTGAGAGGGGGAGGCACTTAGAGAGGGCTGGCGATATCTTCTTCAGGCTTGCCTCGGTGAAGGCGTTCTTCTTTGCAAATGCCATAAAGAGGTACGCGGAGGCTGAGGAGTTCTACAGGGGGGAGGAGGAGAGGCTCGCGATGGTGCTCTTCAAGCGTGGCAGGGCGAATCTGATGCACGCGGAGGCGAGCCGTATGGACTACGCCTCTTTTGACCTGGCAGAGGCGCTGGAGTGCTTCAGGGAGGCTGGCGAAATCTTCGCACGTCTGGCTAAGCCTCTGGAGGCTGCCAGGTGCACGGCCTATCAGGCGGCCTGCTACGGGAGGTTCATACCCGTTGAGCCCGAGGAGAACAGGGAGAGGTTCCTGAGGAAGATGGAGGCGATGGTGAGGGAGGCGGTTTCGTGTCTGCAGGGGGAGCCGGAGGCTCTATATGAGGTGTGCATGCTTGCAGGTGAGACGTACAGGGATGAGGTGGCGAAGGTGAGGAGGCTGAGGAGAATGGCGGTTTCCAGAGCCCTTGAGCTGTTTGAGCGTGCCCTGAGGGTGGCAATTACCGACGGGAGCGTTGAGCAGGTGGCGAGGAGCAGGGAGGCTGTTGCGGCGTGCCTTGCCACCCTGAGCCATCTGGAGAGGGAAGGCGCTGTTGAGAGGCTCAGGATGGCGGCACGTGAGTATGAGGCGTGTGCTTCTGAATACTCCTCATGCGGGGATGAGATGTCGCTGGGAAGGGTGTACATGAACAGAGGTGTGGTGCTGCGTGAGCTTGCCATGCTGGGGTTTGAGCCGAAAAAATCGCTAAAACATGCTATTAGTATGTTTGAGCGTTCTGCAGAGATTTTTGACAGGCTTGAGTACATTGATGGCGTAGCGGGAGCCAAGATAGCCTCCTCACTTGCCTATGCAAACCTGGCTGCCTATGAGCCTGAGAGGGAGGGGGAGTACAGGAGGAGGTCGGAGAGGCTATCAATGGAGGTGGCACCGATGCTGGAGCGTCTGTCTCCGAAGATGTGAGGTGGGTGGCATGGTGGCAGGGGTTTACGCCGCCTTCATGAGGTGCTTCACTTATCCTGATGCTGAGCTTGTGGAGAGCCTGGGAAGGCTGGTGGGTGTGCTCTCACACCTAGGCATGCGGGGCGAGAGGGACGCCGCTGAGGGGCTCCGGAGGGCGGCTGAGGGCGTGATGGAATACGGGGTGGTCTCACCCTTAGAGCATCTGCAGGGGCAGTTTTCTGCCCTCTTCGTTTACCCCGCCTACTTCGCACCCTACGAGAGCGTATATCTCGGAAGGAGCTACTCTGCCAAGCCCTTCCTGGTGGGTGAGGTGGTGGAGGGTGTGGAGAGGGCGTACTCGGAGTACGGGTATTCCCTGTGGTGGGCGGAGGAAACCGCAGACCACCTCGCCAATGAGCTGGGGTTCATGAGGTTCCTTGCTGAGGGCGCGGAGGAGGTGGCGCAGACTGAGTTCCTGGACAGGCACCTGCTGCGCTGGGTTCCCGAGCTGGTGCGGGAGATGGAGCAGGGGGTGGAGTACTGGCGCACCTACGGCAGGTACATCTGCGAGGACAGGTTCTGCAAGCGCAGGGAGCAGACTCTGGAGGTGCCACCGAAGCTGCTGGAGCGCGCCTGCGGGGTGGTGGAGTGCGGGGTGAGGGTGAGCGACTACCCAGGTGGCGTGCCTCCTGGAGTTGACTTCTACCTGAACGCAGCCAGGCTGCTCAGGGGCTTCCTGAGGGCTGAGGCTGAGCGCTTAGGCATACCCCTTGAGGCAGGCAGAGACTAATCCGGGCTCAGGTCCTCGCTGCCGTATATCACCTGCTGCACCGCCGAGTAGAGGTCGGGTATGCCCTCTCCGGTTTCCGAGGAGGTGGGCACGAGCTCCCTGTACGCCTGCATGCTCTCAAGCGCCCTGAAGAGCTCGGTGCTCAGGGTGGCGGTGAGGGAGCCCTCGGAGGTCAGAGCCAAGTACAGAGCCTCGGGCTCCCTGCTCCACTCAAGGATCTTCTCCCTCTCCTCCGCTGAAATCAGGTCTGCCTTGCTGAGGGCGCTCACGCAGGGGAGGTCAAGCCTGAACTGGGCGGAGAGGCACTGGAGCACCAAGGATATGAACCCCTGGGGGGTCTTGGCCAGGGAGGGGTCAAAGAGGTAGGCGAGCACCGCCTCCCTCCTGCCCAAGCACTCCACAACCACGTGGCTTGAGCTGCGCAGGGTGAAGAGCTCCATCTGCCCCGGGGTGTCCACTATGTAGTAGTCTGCCACGTACTCCTCCATGGCGCTCCTGAGCTTCTCAACCTCCACCGCCAGCAGGTCGGCAGCCACTATCTGCGCACCGTTGGGACCGACCCCGTAGTTCCTCATGACCTCGTCAATGCGTATCCACTCCCTCACATCTATGTCGGGAGCGTAGGGGAGCCACTCCACCCCGGGGTCAAGGTTAACCGTCACCGCCTCATACCCGTGCGCCTGCATCCAGTTCTTGAAGGCGCTGGTTAGGGAGCTCTTGCCGCACCCAGCGTTGCCGATTATGTACAGAAGGGCGCTCATCCCACCACCGGAAATGTTGCACCACCTTTGCGGGTGCAAGGATTTATGAAGGGGTTTTCGGCACCGGTTTGTGATGCCAACGCCAGCTGTGGCAAAGTTTTATATATGAGAATGCAGCTTAGTTAGGATTTAACAGGAACGAGTGGGTAGAGAGGAGGAGTGTCAGATGAGGAGGTTTGGAGAGGCGGCATTGCTGACCTTTGTGCTTGTATTTTTGATGAT
>WANG01000096.1 GCA_015521945.1 Candidatus Hydrothermarchaeota archaeon | reverse complement strand
TCCTCCTCAAGGTACCCCTGGAGCATCCGCGCCAGCTCGGGCTCCTCCCTGCGGAGTATCCTCTCGCCCCGGTTGAGCAGCGTAACCTCCGCACCAAGTCTTGCGAAAATCTGGGCAAACTCCACGCCCTGGGGTCCTCCCCCCAGGATGAGCAGGCTCTCCGGAAGAGCCTCAAGCGCGAGGGCAGAGAGGTTGGTGAGGTAGTCCACCCCGCTTATGCCCTCCACCGGCGGCACCGCCGGCGAGGCGCCGGTGGCGATGATTATCTTCTCAGCCCTGTGGCGCTCTCCCTCCACGCTCAGGGTGTGCTCATCCTCAACTCTCGCTCTTCCCCGGGCAAAGTCCACAAAGCTCAGGCTGCTGAGCACCTTCTCGTACTCCTCCTCCCTGAGCTCCGAGATAACCCTCTCCTTCTCCCTCATTATCCTCCCGAAGTCAGCCTTGAGGGAGCAGTACCTCTTAGCCCTGTGCAGCGCCTCAGCCACGCCGAGCAGGTGCTTGGTGGGCATGCAGCCAACGTTCACGCAGGTACCGCCTAAGGGCAGGCCCGAGTTGACCAGGAGCGTCTCCGCCTCAAGCTCGTTCGCCTTTATCGCCGCCGCAAAGCCGGCAGCGCCGGCGCCAATTATGGCAAGACGGTAGCGCATAGCATCACCTACGTGGTTGGGGCAAGTATCCTGCCGCCGTCCACAACTATGTTCTGCCCGTTTATATACTCTGTGCACCTCACCAGGTGCACCACCGCCGTGGCAATATCCTCAGGCTCAGCCACCCTGCCAAGAGGTATCTGGGAGAGCACCCTCCTCCAGTCCTCCTCCGAGAGGGTCTTCATGAGCTCCGTCCTCGTAGGTCCGGGAGAGATGCTGTTAACCTGAACATATGGTGCCAGCTCTCTGGCAAGCGCCTTCGTTAGCCCTATTACACCCGCCTTGCTCGCTGCGTAGTGCACCCCGAGTCCGCCGCCGTACAGCCCTGCCACGGAGGCGATGTTGACTATCTTGCCCTGCTTCTGCTCAAGCATGTACCTCGCCGCCTCTCTTGCGCACAGAAACTGCCCCTTGAGGTTGACGGCAATCACCTTATCCCATACCTCTTCCTCAAGCTCCAGCAGCTTCCTGGGTACGGATATTCCCGCGTTGTTCACCAGCACGTCTATTCTTCCAAACTCTTCGTAAGCTCTTCTGAATAGCTCCCTCACCTCCTCAGCTCGGGTTACGTCAGCCTTCACAGCTATCGCCCTGCTTCCCGCCTTCTCAACCTCTCTGACCGCTTCCCCTGCCTTCTCTGCAGAGCCAGCGTAGTTGACCACCACATCGGCGCCGTGAAGGGCGAAGAGTATGGCGGTTGCCCTGCCTATTCCCCTGCTTGAGCCGGTGACCACGACGCACCTCCCCCTGAGGTCATAAACCTTCTCCTTCACCCTCTCCAAGGTGCATTCCTCCATTTTTAAACCTCCCGCTTAACCTCCGCTCCATAGCCAGCCTGCTCCACGGCTCTGACCAGCTCCTGAGCGCTTACATCCTCGCTTACCAGCACCTCCGCCCTGCCCTCTGCAAAGCTGACCCTCGCCTCCCTCGCGCCCGCGCTCTCCAGCGCGCCCTGCACCACGCTGGCGCACCCCTGGCAGGTCATACCTGTGATCTCAAGCTCCAGCCTCCTGAGCCTCTCCTCCTTTTTCTGCCCCTTCGCAAGCTTCGCCATGCCCAGCATCTCCGAGATTATGTCCTTCAGGTACCACTCGCAGCACCTGCCGGAGGGGTTGGTCACGACGCACCACCTCCCCTTGCCGGCGCGGGTTTTGCTCTGAACCTCCTCCACGCTTGAGCAGCATCTCTCCTCGAGTATCGCCCGCCTCAGCATCTCCTCGGTAACACGGTTGCAGTAGCACAGGGGCTTCGGCTCTTCCTTTTCCTTAATACCCACTCTTGTCTTAACATCCTCCTTTGTGAAGTAGACCCCAGAGCTGTTGCTGAAGTACACCACCTCACACTCGCGGGACGGGCAGAAGTAGAAGCTGTTATCTATTTTATCCCAGTCTTCCGCCCTCAGGTGCGCTCCTAAGGTTAGGGGTACAACCTTCATCCCCTCCTCTCCACAGTGTTTGCATATATTTTCCCCCCTTTCTTTCATTTATTCACCTCCCATTCTGATATTACCTCTGCTTTGTAGGGCTTAATGGTTTCTATTATCT
>WANG01000095.1 GCA_015521945.1 Candidatus Hydrothermarchaeota archaeon | reverse complement strand
TTCATCTTTCCGCACCGCTCAGCGCCACATATTTCGCCACAACCTCCTTAGCTCGCTCGCAACCCTGCCAGGAGAGCACCTCCCGCCTGAGCTCCGGATACCTGCGCAGAAGCTTCACCAGCGAAGCTGCGGCGGCGCGCCACACAAAGCGCCTTTCATCGCGTGCCAGAATTTCCAGGAGCTGCAGCGCCACCTCCGGGTGGTTGACGCCGTACCAGCCTCCAAGGCAGGAGGCGACGTTCCACCTCACCACTTCATCCTCATCGCACATCCACTCCCTGAGCTTCTCAAGCGCCCTCCCGGGCGCCTTGCCGCACAGCCGGCTGAGCACGAAGGGACCGAGGTTTCGCCTCACGTAGGGATGCCTGTCCTTGAGCAGCGGCTGCAAAAGCTCTAAAGCATCGCCCACATGCTCCTTTCTCAGCCTCACGAGCCCAACAAGCGCGGCGCGCCTCACATTGGGGTTGCTGTCTGAAATCCACCGCCTCCACACCTGCAGGTACTCCTCAAAGTGGCTGTCGTTCAGCTTTTTAATCATGGCGGCGGCTTCCTCTCTTGCACGCCAGTCCTCGCTGGTGGCAAGCTCCCTTATTTTCTCCAGAAGTTCGCTGTTCACTGTGCTGCCCGCCTCACCGCACACTGGAAGCTACAAGCTCGGCTATCCACTCGCTTATGTTGGCGCACACCTTCTGCGCCCGCTCAATCGCCTGCATCATCTCCTCCGGCGGCTCAGCGCCCAGGAAGCTTTCAACGTCCTCCACCTCAAACACGCCGATGTACATGGGCGGCTTCCCTCTGAGGGGAGTGTGCAGCTTAAAGAGCCGCCAGCTTTTGCAATACTTGGCCATAACGCGGACGCCCAGCTCATCCATGTACTCCTTAAAAGCGCCCTCCTTCCCCGGAGGCACGTCAAAGGTGTAGAAGAACCTGTAGCCCATAACCAATCCCCAGTTTACCTATTCACAGGGGATTATAAATTTTTCGTCCACTTCTTCCGCATGCAAACCTGTTTCGCCAGCTCTATCAGCTCCTGACAGAGCCTCCTGCCATACTCCTTCCCTGAGCCCATTCTTACGCCCAACGTGGCACGCGTTTAGCTCATGTGCTCAGCGCACCCTCTCGCAAGGTTTATCTATGCACCCCTCCCAGGGGTAACACATGCAGAAGATAGTGGGCATGATCTTCGGCGAAGTCGGGCATGGAGAATTCAACTTCCTCGTCTCCAGCACCGCAGGCCTTGAGAGGGGCGACTACATCAAGGTAAAGCACGAACGCTACGGCTGGGTGCTGGGCCAGGTCAAAAGCATAAAAAGGTACAACGAGCTCTACTCCCTCAACGCCCTCACAGGTGCAGCCGAGCCAAAAGAGCAGGACGAGCGCATAATCGCCAGAGCCAAGGTTATAGGTTACATAAGCGGGGAGGGCGTGCTGAGGGTGCCCAGGATACCCTTCAAGCCTGGAGAAAGGGTTTACTTAGCCGACGCGGGCATAATTCAGCGCAGCCTTCGGCTCGGCAACCGCAACGGCATATACATAGGCACCCTCGGCGGGAGGGACGACATACCCGTCTTTCTCAACCCCAACAAGCTTGTTCAGAAGCACATAGCCGTTCTCGCCAAGACAGGAGCAGGTAAGAGCTACACCGTTGGAGTTCTCGTGGAGGAGCTGCTTGAGAAGAAGGTGCCCGTGGTGATAGTGGACCCCCACGGTGAGTACTCAGCTCTGCGGTATCCCAACGACAGCCAGAAAGAGCTGGCGCTGATGGAGAAGTACAGGATATCCCCCAAGGGCTACGACGGGGTGGTGGAGTACACCCCCAGCCACAGCATAAACCCTCAAGCAGATCGCAAGCTCAGCCTTGACATAACCCGCCTCAGCGTCACCGAGTTCGTGGAGATGCTCCCTGCCAAGATCACCGACACCCAGCGCGGGATACTCTTTGAAGCCCTCAAAGCCGTAAAGAGCTACGGCAGGTACACCATAGACGACATAATAAACATAGTCCAGGAGCATGAGAGCAAAGCCAAGTGGAACCTGCTCACCGCCCTGGAGATGCTCAGGGAGAGCAGGATATTTGAGGGCACCCCCGTCAGGACCACCGACCTGGTTCGCCCCGGCATCTGCTCCATCATAAACCTCAGGGGCGTTCAGCCCGAGATTCAGGACCTGGTGGTATCCAGGGTTGCCACCGAAATCTTTGAGGACAGGAAGCGGGGCAAGGTGCCCCCCCTGCTGTTTCTGATAGAGGAGGCGCACAACTTCGCACCCGAGCGCGGTTTCGGCACCAGGGTGTGCAACAAGGTGCTGCGCACCATAGCCAGCGAGGGCAGGAAGTTCGGCATGGGGCTGTGCGTGGTAACCCAGCGCCCTGCCAGGATTGACAAGAGCGTGCTCAGCCAGTGCAACACCCAGATAATCCTCAAGGTCACCAACCCGAACGACCTCAGGGCGATAAGCCAGAGCATAGAGGGCTTCACCCAGGAGATGGAGGAGGAAATCAGGCAGCTTGAGCCAGGTACGGCTCTCATAGTGGGTGAGGTGGTTGAGCAGCCCATATTCGTGCGCATCCGCGTCAAGCGCTCAAGGCACGGCGGTGCAGGCGTTGAGGTGGTACACGAGAGGCGGAGGAGGCACCGCAGGCAGGAGTTCAACTCCCTGCTCAAAAAGATATTCTCCCGCTACTCCTGAGCTACCTTCTGAGCCTCCTGCTCAGCTCGCCCTCCGTGAGCATGTGCTCAACGCACTCCAGCAGGTAGTCAGCCACCTGGTAGTACCCACCCGGGCTCTTCTCCCCCTCCGCAGCCTTCGCCACCTTCATGGCTACCCTCCACAGGGACGCCGGGGGTGCGGTGGATAGGTACCCCAGGGCGTTTGCAATCTCCCTGTCCACCTCGGTGAGCCTCTTCTCCACCCCCTCAGGGGTTACCTTCTCCCTGAGCCTGAACTTAGGGGGTGAGCACTCTCCCGAGGCGGGCTCGGTTGAGTACACCTCCATGTTCTTCCAGTCCTCCATGGCATCGCACAGCATGGGCACCGCCACCTCGGCAGCCCTGCTCAGGGAGTGCTTCAGGCTCACATCCCCTGCCGAGTGAACCGCCTCAATGAGCTGAAGCGCAACACCCCTGAAGTACGCCGGCAGGCAGGGGTCAAGCTCCCGCACCCTGTGGTAGGCACCCTCAACCTCCCGCTTCAGCCTGTCGGTAACCCCGTCAACGGCGGCGGTGCTCTCCAGCTTTATGCTCTTCGCAACTCTGGCGGTTCGCAGCTTCACCCTCTCCCTCCTCCGCTTCTGCCTCTGCCTCTTCCATATCAGCACGCTCACCCCTGAGACGGCGGCTATCCCGAGGGCTGCGGCTATGGGCATCAGGGGCACCTGCATCGGGGGCTTCTGCGGAGGAAGAAGCACCGCTATTCGCCCTGAAACCAGCACGGCGCTCCTTCCACCTGCGTCAACCACCCCTCCGCTGACCCCATACCCGGAGCGCAGCCACCCGATTAGCCTGCCATCGCGGGTGTAAACCCTGGCTTCCTCTGGAGAGCTCAGCACGATTCCCTTCCTTCCGGCGCTTATGTTCTCTGCATCGCCCCTGAAGCTGAAGAGCTCCTTAGCCGAGCCGTTGGCTATGCTCACCACCTTGTTGGGAAGAAGCGCCAGCACCTCTGAGCCCATGACATCAATGTCAGCCACCCTCTCGTAGAGGCTGGTGTTCCAGAGCAGCGTACCCCTGTAGGAGTACGCGGCTACGCTGTCCCCAGAGGCAACCGCTATTATCTCGTCCCCTGCGTCCAGCATCTCCGGCTTTCCGCCCAGGTTGACTATCTTCAGCAGCACCCCCTTGGTGCTGTGCAGGTACATCCTGCCCATGCTGACCACAACTATCCCAGAGTGGCTCAGAGCGATGAGCTCCGGCTCAACCGCCACCATGCGCTTCCAGCTCAGCCTGCTCCCGTTGTATAGGTAGAGGGTGCTGTCCTCGGCGAGCAGCACCATGCTGCTGTGGGCTGTGCTTGCAGGCGCACGGCTGAAGTCTGCGATTCTGAGCGCCCTTCCAGAGGCATCAACAAGGTAGGCACCCCTCTCGGTTATGGCTGCGATGCTGGTGCCGGCGGCATGCACCCTGACCACTGGCTCCGGCAGGGATATCCACCTCGCCCCGCTGGTGTTCACCACCGCCACACGGATGGTGTGGCTTCCCCTGTACCTCCACATTGAGGCGTTGAGGGTGATGAGGTACTCCCCCGTGGCGTTGGGCTCCCACACCAGCGGCAGCCTCCTCCCCACCACCGTGCCGTTGGCTGAGACGCTTAGGTTTGCATCCGGAGGAGCTATGCCGTCTATCAGCACCTCCTCCCCCACCTGCACCACCTCCCCATCCTCCGGCGAGGTCAGGAGCACCTGCAGCGCTGGCTTTGCCTTGAGCACCTGCAGGGGTGAGGACACGTAAGCCACCGTGCACCTGTCCTGCGACTCCTGGGTGACCCTGAAAACCGCGCTGTACCTGCCCGGCTTTGCAGGTGCGGTGAAAAGTAAGCTTAGGGTGAGCCCCCTTCCTGGCTCCGCCTCCCCTGCGTACACCCTCTGCTCTCCGGTGCGCCTGAGGAACACCACGCTCAGGTTCCCCTCCTTTCTGGACTCAAGCTCAAGCCTCACCTTCACCAGGCTGAGGGGTGCAGCCTCCGCAGGCTCAAGCTCAAACCCCTTCACCGAGAAGGCGGGGGTATCTCCGGCCTTCGCGATGTTATAAACGTCGCACACCTGGGCGCCCGCTGCAGCGGGCACCAGCAGCAGAAGCAGGAGCACCACACGTTTCATGGCTGCTCACTTTCTGTACTTCATTGCCACTAAGTAAACCTCGGCGCTGCGCTTCCTGCTCGCCTCGGGCTTTGAGACCTTAACGTACCCGAAGCGGGTGCGCAGCTTTTTCACGAACTCATGAAGCATATCACCCTGAAAAGCCTTTGTAACCAGGGTACCGCCCGCCGTAAGGTGCGCCTCGGCGATGCTCAGGGCAGCCTCGCAGAGCTCCATGCTCCTTGCATGGTCAACGCTCCACACACCGCTTATCTCGGGAGAGGCGTCGCACAGCACCACCTCGCACTCGGGCATGAGCTCCCTCAGCCTCTCCCTCACCTCCCCGGAGGTGAAGTCACCCCGCAGGAGCACCACGTTCTCCCCGACCTCATCAACCCTCTGGAGGTCAACCCCCACCACCCTGCCCGAGGCGCCCACCAGCTCCGAGGCTACCTGGGTCCACCCCCCTGGGGCGCACCCGAGCTCAATGACCCTGAAGCCCTCCCTGAGGAACCTGAAGCGTGAGTTCAGCTGAAGAAGCTTGTACGCGGCTCTGGAGCGGTACTTTTCCATTTTGGCTTTTCTGTAATAATAATCTCGCTTCCTCTCCCTGAGCCACTTTTTTCCCATATTCCCTGATGCAACGTTAATCATCTCCAGTATTATTGAAATGGCTTGGATGCTTTATCCCGGGTGCATGGTGCTCACCCACTTCCCGGAGTACGAGCTCTCAGCCAGGAGGGTGCTCCGTGCCTTAGGTTTTGAGGTGGGCGAGCCCGAAAGCTTCGCATGCTGCTCCTCGGTCTTTCTGCCCTCAGTGAGCGATGCGTGGCTCAACTTTGCCGCTTACACCCTCGCCCAGGCGCGGGGGTATGAGGGCATAGTAACCCTGTGCGGCACATGCACCGCGATGCTCCGCAGGGGGGTGATGGCTCTCAGGGATGAAGCCACCAGGAGACGGGTGAACGGGGTGCTCTCCTCTGCCGGGCTCACCTACACCTCCGAGCCGCGGGTGGTGCACCTGCTGGAGCTGCTTGATGAAAGGGCCGAGCAGCTCTCGGAGATGGTGGTGAGGCCAAGGAAGGTGAGGGTGGCGGTGCAGAACCCCTGCAACCTGCGCATACCGGGGCTCACGGAGATGCGGGAGGATGCGCTGACAAGGGTTGTCACCGCCGCAGGTGCGGAGGTGGTGGAGATTGAGGACGAGTGCTGCGGCTCTGCCTTAGTGCTTGAGAGCCAGGAGCTCGCCGAGGCTGCGGGACGGCGCAGGCTGGAGCAGGCGGAGGCTGCGGGGGCTGAGGGCGTTGTAGTAGCCTGCGGCAACTGTGCCTACCTGCTTGAGAGGCAGCTTGGAGGCAGGGTGCTCTTCTTCTCCCAGCTTGTCGCTGAGGCTCTGGGGCTGGAGGTGGGGGCGCATGCCTGAGTGCACGGGCTGCTGCAGGTGCAGCGGTGTGTGCATAGCCGTGCGCCTGGGCGGGGCAGATCTTGGTCCTGTGCACCTGAGGCAGAGGATATTCGCCTGCGCCGGGTGCTGGCGGTGCCTCCGTGCATGTCCTGAGGGGGTGGACGTATACTCCGAGAGCATGAGGACCCGGCGGGAGCGGGAGCTTCCCGAGAGCTACCGCAGGGCGCTGGAGAACATAAGAGCCACAGGCATCGCCCTTCCTGTCAGGGAGCTCAACGCCCTGCGGGAGATGCACGGCCTGCCCCCTGTCAGGCTGCCAGCTAAGGCGGTGCTCAGGGCGCTGACATCTGAATGAGGCGCCTTGCATCCTCCCTCATGTGGGTGTTGTTGAAGAGCACGTAGGCTTCCCCGTGGGCGAGCGCCTTCTTAAGCACCTTCTGAAGCTCTTCCTCGGT
>WANG01000094.1 GCA_015521945.1 Candidatus Hydrothermarchaeota archaeon | reverse complement strand
GGGCGAGGAGCATGCCCGCCTTCATCAGCCTTGAGCTTCCCGAGGGGTCGCCCCTCAGGAGCACCCACGTGGCTGCCAGGAAGAGCGCATCGGCAAGCGCAACCACGGGCAGGTACCAGGGGCTCAGGATTCCGAGGAGGTAGGGCAGGGGGCTCAGGAGGACGGCGAGCAGAATAACGCCGCCCGCGAGAAGGGCGCTCCTCCCGGCGCCTATGCGAAGGGGAAGGGTGCTGCAGCTCTGGGCATCTCCCTCCATGTCCTCTATGTCCTTGACTATCTCCCTGGAGGTGTTCGCCAGCAGGGCTAAGAGCACCAAGGGCAGGGTTGCAGCAGCATCGCCTGCTATGGCACCCCCGTAGAGCAGCGGGGAGGCGGTGAGGTAGCTCACGCAAAGGTTCTTGACCAGCCCCCAGGCGCGCTTGAGTCTGGCCGCGTAGAGGTAGAGCAGCGCCGAGTTGAAGAGGGCGAGGAGAACTGGCAAGGTGCCTAAGGGGAGGGACATCGCAATGCCGGTGAGGAAGAGCAGGTGGGCGTACCTTCTCGCCCCGTGGAGGCTCATGGCGCCCCTGGGCAGAACCCGCCAGGGCTTCTGGCGCCGGTCTATGGGGTAGTCGTAGAAGTCGTTTATGGTGTTGCCGGCGCCGCATATCAGGAAGGCTGCCAGGAATCCCTGGAGCACCCTGCCCGCATCCGCTTCCGCACCCGCCACCGCGTATCCGAGCGCCACAGCTCCCCCTGCCATGAGGCAGTTGAGGGGCCGGAGCACCTCCACAAGCTCCCGCATGGTACCTTAGTCTGCGGCTTCAGAGTTAAAGCTTCTCCCGGGCTTCGGAGGCTACTTCGTGCTGGACAGCTTCATGGCGCAGAAGCTTCCGCACATGCTGCAGGTCTCCCCCCTCCTGAGGGTTCTCCTGTACTCCTTGGCTCTCTCGGGGTCAAGGCACAGCTCAAGCTGCCTCTCCCAGTCAAGCGCCACCCTCGCCCTTGAAAGCTCCGCATCCACCTCGGCATCCACGCCCCTCGCCAGGTCCGCGGCGTGGGCGGCTATCCTGGCAGCCACCACCCCGAGGCGCACGTCCTCCCTGCTGGGAAGGCTCAGGTGCTCCGCCGGTGTTACGTAGCACAGGAAGTCTGCACCCGCCAGCGCGGCTATGGCGCCACCGATGGCGCCCGTGATGTGGTCGTAGCCGGGGGCTATGTCCGTAACCAAGGGTCCGAGCACGTAGAAGGGTGCCCCGTCGCAAAGGCGCTTCTGCGTCACCACCTGCGCCTCAATCTGGTTCAGGGGCACGTGCCCTGGCCCCTCAACCATGCACTGCACTCCAGCCTCCCTGCACCTCTTCACCAGCCTCGCCAGGGTGAGGAGCTCAGCCATCTGCGCCTCGTCGCCCGCGTCAGCCACGCACCCCGGGCGGAGGGCGTCTCCCAAGCTCAAGGTGACATCATTCTCCCTGGCGATCTCCAGCAGGTAGTCAAACTCACGGTAAAGGGGGTTCTCCTGTTGGTGGTGCCTCATCCACAGAGCTAAGAAGCTCCCGCCCCTGCTGACTATCCCCGTTATCCTGCCGCTCCTCTCCACCGCCTCAAGGCTCTCAAGGGTGAGCCCCGCGTGGATGGTCATGAAGTCCACTTCCTTGGCGTGCTCCTCAATCACCGAGAAGAGCTCGTCCACCTCCATGTCAGCTACGCTCCCCCTCCTCTCGGCACGCACCCCTGCCTCGTAGATGGGCACAGTGCCCAGGGGGGCGGGGAGCTCAAGCAGCCTCCTCCTTATCTCCCTGAGCTCACCCCCGGTGCTCAGGTCCATCAGGGTGTGGGCGCCGTACTTCAGGGCGATGCGTGCCTTCTCCACCTCCTCCTCCGCGGAGCTGCAGGCTGGGGAGGTGCCAACGTTGGCGTTGACCTTCACCCTGAGCCCCTCCCCTATGGCGACCAGCCTCATCTCCCTGCGGCGCTCGTTCCGGGGCACCACCACCCTGCCCGCGGCTATGCGCCTGAGCAGGGCTTCAGGGGTGACCCCTTCCGCCCGCGCCAGCTCTGCCAGCTCCTTCTCAGCGGTACCCCTTCTGGCTTCCTGAATCAGCGTCATTGGCACCTATATCAAAAGAATAACATTCGCCTGAGATTTGGCATCTCACCCAACCTCAAGGTCGTACACCACGTGCCACCGCCCGGGAGCGTAGGACTTCACCACCCTCCTTTCTGCGACCCTCCCCCTGTACCCCAGCTCCTTAATGAGCCCGAGCACCCTTTCACCCTCGGCATCAAGCTCCCTCTTGCCAGCGAGGGTGTGGTAGTGCACCACCCCGCCGCTCCTGAGAGCCTCCAGGGCGGTTCCCAGGAACCTCTCCGGGGAGAAGAAGTACCCCATCACCACCCTGTCGGCGAACCCCGAGGGAGCAACCTCCCTGCAGTCCCCCAGCAGGGGCTCCACCACCCCCTCAACCCTGTTCAGGCGCACGTTCTCGCACAGCAGCTCAAAGGTGTCCGGGCGCTTCTCTATCGCCACCACCTTCTCGGGGGAGGCGTGCCTCGCCATGGGGATGGTGAACTGCCCGATTCCAGCGAACATGTCCAGCACCCTCTCACCCCTGAGCTCAAGCCTCGCCATCCTCATCCTCTCCCCCTGGTTGCCGCAGGAGAACATCACCCTGCAGGGGTCAACCCTGAACACGCACCTGTTCTCCCGGTGGAGGGTCAGGGTGTTCCTCTCCCCCGCCACCACCTCTGCCACCGGGTAGCGAAGCTCGTGGGAGATGCCCCTCCTCACCACCACGCTCCTGGCTCTCGGGTGGAGGTGAAGCGCCGTCTCCCCTATCACGTACCTGTGCCTGTAAAGCTCCCCGGGAAGCTGCAGCACCAGCACGTCTCCTATGAGCTCCCAGCCGCCCCGCAGCAGCTCAGCATCCCCGCCGAGCTTCTCCCTGAGCAGGCGCTTGAGCTCCTCAAAACTCACCCTGGGCTTCTGCTTGTGCTGGCTCATGGTCAAAGCAGCAGGGTGAGCAGGGCTTTAACGTCCTTAACCTCAACCGGCATCACCCTGCCGAGCAGGGAGCCCCTCGCATGCCTGCCGGCTCTGAGCACCACCCTTCCCCTGTAAACCACCTCCACGGTGTACCCTGCCACCTCCAGCTCCTCGGCGAGCTCCCTGAGCCTGCCTATGCTCAACCCCTCATCCCCCTGAGGAGCTCCCTCAGAGCCTTCACGTCCGAAATTGAGACCTCCACCTCCCTGTCACCCCCCTCCTTGGCTCTGATTTCAAGAACTTCAGCTTCCCCAAGCAGCACCTTCAGCTTTACCTTCTCCCTGCAGATAAAATCAAGAAAGGGGGAGAGCTCCATCTCACTTCTCCAGCACGATTTCAATCGCCGAGAGGCGTATGGTCTTGCCGTCCTCGGTGGTCACCTCCTCGGTGCCTATCTTGACGTCCTTGACCTTTGCCTCCGGCATGAAGCGGTTTCTGACTATCTCTGCCACGTCCACGGCTCTGCTTATCGCCTTGCCCCTCGCCTTTATCACAACCTCCTTGGCGTTCCTGGTAAACTGGGTGCTGACTGCAAGCACATAATTCATCGCAGGCTTGTTTCCCACGTAAACCACGTCCTCTGCCATACCTGCCACCTCCTATCCGGTAATAGTCTGAGGGGGTATTTATTATTTTTCCACGTCCTCCCCCTCTGTGCCGTCGCAACCCTTATATATCCACCGGCTCAAGTATTATGGAGGAGGATAGTTATGGGGCTGAGAGATATATTCGGCAGGATACAGACGGGCACAGGGCAGAGCTTCACCAATATGAGCGATTACGTTGAAATAGAGGTTCAGGACAGCATGCCGGATGCAGCAGCCACGCGCTACGTTAAGGTGTGCAAGCTCTACGGCTTCGCTGACGTTGACATCTCGGCGAGGGAGCTGAGCAGGGGGAACGTGGTCATCCTGGACATAAAGCCCCTCGCGGAGAGAAGCATGAACGAGCTCAAGCATGCGGTTGATGAGATAAAGGAGACGGTTTCAGGGATGGGCGGCGACATCGTGGGGCTCACCGACTACCTGCTGGTTCTAACACCACCGCACATGCGGGTGGAGCGCAGTCCCGCACGCTCGGAGTTTGAGGAGTCCTTGGAGAGGGTGAGGAAGAGGGGTGCGGGAGAGCGATAGCTCCGAGGCGACGCTCGCCACCACCTGCGCCGTGTGCGGTGGGAAGGCAAGGGTGAGCTTCAGGCAGCTTGATATACCCCACTTCGGCGGGGTGATGCAGAGCCTTCTTGTATGCGAGGGCTGCGGGTACAGGCATGCGGACATAATAAGCCTTGAGCAGCGTGAGCCGGCCAAGTACACCCTGAGGGTGGAGAGCCCGGAGGAGCTCAACGCAAGGGTGGTGCGCTCAAGCAGGGGCAGAGTGGAGCTTCCAGAGCTGGGGGTTGCTATAGAGCCTGCCGCGGAGGCTCAGGGGTTCATAACCAACGTTGAGGGTGTGCTCCACAGGGTGCTGGATGTGCTTGAGAGCTGCCTGCGGTGGGCTGAGGACGAGCCCAGGAGAAGGCGTGCCGAGGAGCTGATGGAGAGGGTGCGCAGGATTATTGATGGTAAGGAGAAGGTGACCCTGATAATCTCGGACCCCACGGGGTGCAGCGCCATAATCTCGGAGAAGGCGGTCAGGGAGGTGCTGCATGATACGGAGGGCTAACCCGGCGGTTGAGAGGGCTGTTGCCCGGGAGCTCCTTGAGTACGGCGCCGAGCCGGAGGCGCTGCTCTCTAAGGGGGTGCTGGTGGTTGACAGGGCTGGAAAGGTGAGCGTCTGCTCCCCCCGCGCCTGGGAGGTGCTTGAGCGTCTGCCGAGGAACTGCACCTCTGCGGGTCTTGAGGTGGGGCGGATGAGGGGCAGGAGGTTTGAGCTGGGGCTGGAGGGTGCCTGGCTGATAGCGGGGAGAGCCAGGAAGTACGTGCGGGTCAACGAGAAGGCGGAGCAGCTGGTGCTCTACGGGAGGGACGTTTTCATGAGCTCGGTGGTTGAGGCTGGAGAGGTGGGGGAGGGTGACAGGTGCATCATACTGAGCCCCAGGGGTGACCCCATCGCCATAGGCAGGGTGGGCTCAGGAGATGTTTTCGTCGTCAACCTGCAGGATAGAGGAGCGTATCTCAGAAAGGGAGAGTAGAGCTATGGCGCTGCAGAAGGGTGACTTTGTGAGGATAAATTACACGGGCAGGCTCAAGAGCAGCGGGAAGGTGTTTGATACCACCTACGAGGAGGTTGCAAGGAAGGAGGAGATCTACGACCCCAGGGTGAAGTTCAAGCCCCAGGCGGTGGTCGTGGGCGCGGGGCACGTTATCCCGGGGCTGGATGAGGCGCTGGTGGGCATGGAGGTCGGCGAGACCAGGGTGGTGGAGGTTCCCCCGGAGAAGGGCTTCGGGGTGAGGGACAAGAACAAGATAAAGCCCATCCCACTGCGGGAGTTCAGGAAGCAGAAGCTCAGGCCCTATCCGGGAATGAGGGTGGAGATTGACGGCAAGCCGGGGCTGGTCAAGGCGGTATCGGGGGGAAGGGTGCTGGTGGACTTCAACTCCGAGCTCGCGGGGGAGACCCTGGTTTACGAGGTGAACGTGGAGGAGAAGGTGAACAAGCTTGAGGAGAAGGTCAGGCTGCTGCTGGAGCGCCACTTCCCGTATGCGGAGCCCAACGAGCACGAGGTCGCCTGCCAGGATGGAAGGGTGCTGGTGACTCTGAGTGATACGGTAAAGTACGCCCAGGGCAGCGTGGTTTCAAAGCTGCTCGCCGCCAGGGAGATTCTCAGCCTTCTCCCCGAGGTTGAGGAGGTGGTGTTCCAGGAGGTGTTCAGGAGGGAGGAGAAATCTGAAGCTTAGGGTGCTTCAGGTTTTTGAGCTCGTTTCCCCTGAGCCCGCGGGCGGTGTGGAGCTGGCGGTGCTGAGCCTCGCTAAGGAGCTGCACCGCTTGGGGCACAGGGTTGAGGTGCTCACGGGCTCCTGGGGGGGTGATGGTGCGGGAGCTTACGGGGGGGTCAGGCTTATACCCGCCGAGTTTGCGGGGGTGATGGGGAGAACCTACCGCCGCACCTCCCTGAGCCTGCTGCGCCAGCTGGGCTTCATACCCGCGGCGCTGAGGTGCTGCAGGGGGGAGTATGATGTTTACCACGGGCACGTTTACTCCTCCGGATTTGTGGCGCTCGTGCTGGCAAAGCTCAGGGGCGGTGTGGCGGTGAACACCGTTCACGGCTCCTACTACCCCGTGTGGCACAGGATTGCGCCCCCCCACGTGGCAGCCGCATACAGGGCCGGGGAGAGGGTGGTGGCTCCCGCTCTTGCCAGGCTCTGCGGGGTGCAGATACACACCGCCACCTACTTCGCTGAGCAGCTCCTGCGCTGGGGGGTGCCGGAAGAGAAGGTGTGCGTCATACCCAACGGGGTTGACCCCGAGGTTTTCTCTCCGGAGGTTGAGCCAGCCGAGGCACACGAGCTTCCTGTGGTGTTCACCGCCAGACGGCTGGTCAGGAAGACGGGGGTGGATGTGCTCCTGAGGGCTGCGGCGAGGGTGCTGGAGGAGAGGGAGTGCCTCTTCGTTGTGGCTGGGGATGGGCCCGAGAGGGGTGCCCTTGAGCGCATGGCGAGGGAGCTGGGGGTGCACGGGAGCTTCAGGTTCCTGGGCGCGGTTCCGCATGGGGAGCTCCCGGGATACCTCGCCATGGCGGACGTGGTGGCGGTGCCCAGCATTATAGAGGCGACCAGCCTCTTCGTGCTTGAGGCTATGGCCATGCAGAAGCCCGTGGTTGCCACCAGGGTGGGTGGGATACCTGAGGTGCTCTCGGAGAGGGAGGGCGTGCTGGTTGAAGCGGGGGACCATGAGGGGCTGGCGAGAGCCCTGGTGACCCTGCTGGAGGATGAGTCCCTGCGCGCCGAGCTGGGCAGGCGTGCTCGTGAGCGGGTGCTGCGGGAGTTTACCTGGAGGAGGGTTGCCAGGCGGACGGAGCGGGAGTACCTGCGCCTGCTGGGCTAAAACCAGGTGTCAAGGCTTCGCTGGGTTGAGCTGAGCTTCTTCTCCATCTTATCCAGCGCCTTCTCCACCCTCTCCTGCGTGAAGTCGTGCTCGTCGCACAGGAAGCGAATCACCCCCGCCCTGTCGGGGGGACGCCACCTCAGGGTGTACTCATCCGTAACCCTGTGGTCCAGGAACAGCTCCCTGAGCTCCTCAACGCTGAACTCCGCTTTCAGACCCTCGGCTTCAATGGCTCTGTCTGCGCTGCCGTGCTTCTTTACCAGCGCCAGCGCCTTCTTTGGACCAACCCCGGGAACCCCGCCGGGGTTGTAGTCGGTGCCGCAGAGTATCGCAACGTCCACCAGCTGCTCCCTGGTGATGCCCAGCTCCCTCAGGACCCTGTCCAGGTGAATCAGCTCGGGCACAACCTCGGCGTACTCCCTCCTGCCGGGTAGCTTGCGCTTTCCGGAGAGGGTGAGGTTGCGAACCAGCCGCGGGGAGCCGAAGAGCAGGGAGTCGTAGTCCTGGCTTGCAGCGGCGTAAACGTCCCCCTTTGCCGCCATGTGGGCTGCCTGCGCCTCGCCCTCCGCAGGGGCGTTAACCCAGGGTATGCCCAGGAGGGTGAGAAGCTTCTTGGCGTCCTCTATGAGCTGCTCGCTCAGCCTCGCCGCCTGCATCGCCTTGGTCTTCGCCTCATCCAGGCGCCCCTCCTCCAGCGCCTGCTCCCAGGCGAGCTGAGCCTGGCTCCTGCGCTCCTCACGCTCAGCCACGGTGGCTCTCTTCTGCTCGGGTGGGGTGCCGTCAAACACGTAAGCTGGGAGGATGCCCATCTCTATCAGATTTGAGTTGCGGTACAGCAGCCCGGAGAGGTGGCTGGTTATCCTGCCCTTTGAGTCCCGCAGGGGCTCACCCCCGCGCTGGCGTATGGTGGTGAGGAACTGGTACAGGGTGTTGAAGGCGTCCACCGCCACACGCCTTCCGGAGAGGGCGCGGAGCTCAATAGCCTCAGCCCTAACCAGCTCGCCGAGCTGCACTCCCATGTGATTTAATGCTCGCGGTGGCTATATAAAGCCTGAGGCTTCCGCACCTGCAGCGCTCGCTGGAGCGGAGGCTGCCCTGCCTGCCCAGGGCGGCAACTCAAAGGAAATTTTATAAGGCATGATACAGATTAAAGCTAAGGAGGTTGCTGTTATGGTCAGGATCAGTGTGGGTACCAAGGAGGAGTGCAACTGGGAGCTGCCGGATGAGCTATATTACCATCCGAAGGACCATATATGGGCGAGGGTTGAGGGGGATGTGGTGGTTCTCGGCCTGGATGCCTTTGGCGCATACGCGGCGGGCAAAATCCAGCATCTCCGCACCTTCCCGAAGGGGAGAAAGGTGCGCAAGGACCAGGCGTTCGGAAACCTGGAGAGCGGTAAGTTTATAGGGCCCATGAGGGCGCCGGTGGCGGGCGAGATAGTGGAGATCAACCAGGAGGTCGTGAGCAATCCCTCAAAGATCAACGAGGCGCCGTACGAGGCGTGGATAGTGAAGGTAAAGCCGGATAACCTTGAGGAGGACCTAAAGGACCTGCCCCACGGTGAGGATGGAATAAAGGCGTGGATGGATAAGGAGATTGAGGAGTACAAGAAGAAGGAAGTCCTGAAGTGCGAGTGATGGCTCGCACTTCCTGCCCCTGTTTTTCCCGGGATTTGTCATAATTAATTATAAAGGTTACACCTGGCAGTAGGGGGAAGAGCTGCAGGTGGTTGCCATGATAATGGTCGGCGGACTCCCCCTGTTTGTGGTTCTGTTCATCGTGTCCACAGCCGTGCTCATGGCTGGAGTGGCGCTCAACGTTGCCTTCTGGCTCAGGGGCAGGCACTGCAAGCTGGGAAGCCTCTCCTGGGCGGCTCGTGGCGTGTTCACCAGCTTCCCACAGCTTATTGAGAGGCTTGTGATGGAGGTCTTCCTGCAGCGCAGGCTGTTCAGGCAGGATAAGCTGCGCTGGCTGATGAAGGTGCTGATAATATGGGGATACGTGGGGATTATCCTGGTGAACCACATAAAAGCCTCCACCAGGGTTGAGCAGCTTCACGGCATGCCGGAGGTGCTGGTGTTCTTCTTTGCACCCTTTGTTGACTACTACTACCTCGCCACCGTCTCTCCGGGTAGCTTCACCGGCATTGATGCCACCTACGCCCTGCTCAACGAGATATTCGGGGGGATGGTGCTGCTGGGGGAGTTCATAGCCATATACAGGCGGTTCATCGCCAGGGCTTTCCCGATGGAGACAACCCTCCTGGACAGGCTGGCGGTTGTAAACCTGGGCGGGTGGTTTGTCTTCCGCTTCCTGGCGGAGGCTGCGGCGATTCAGGCTTACAGGGTGCCCGATGAGATAGCCAGGAACTGGTTCATCGCCTACGGGCTGAGCAAGGCGATGCCCTTCCTGGGAGGGGCGAATGAGGCTCTGTGGGTGCTGTCCTCCCTGCTCCTGGCGTCTCTGTTTGCCAGCATCCCCTTCAATCCCAAGCTGTGGCACATCTTCGTGTCTCCCTTTGTTATGCTGATAAACGCGATACCCTACGACTACCGCGGGATTGAGCGCAGGCAGGCGGAGCTGGACTTTACCTCCCGCCAGCTCATACAGTTTGACGGGTGCGTGAAGTGCCAGCTGTGCACCCAGAACTGCCAGGTGTACCTGGCTACTAAGGATGAGCCGGAGATGGATACCTACCTCAGCTACGCTGCCATTAACTCCAGGGTGAAGCACGGGCTCAGGAAGGGGGGGTACGAGGGGGATGAGGAGATATACAACTGCCTGCTCTGCGCCAGGTGTGCCGAGGTATGTCCCGTGTTTATAAACACCAGGGAGCTGGGAATAGCTGTGAGAGCCAGCCTGTACCGCCGCGGGCTGATG
The DNA here is from genome assembly GCA_015521945.1 of Candidatus Hydrothermarchaeota archaeon. GTDB lineage: Archaea > Hydrothermarchaeota > Hydrothermarchaeia > Hydrothermarchaeales > BMS3B > JAADFH01. The sequence goes on along the minus strand of WANG01000094.1, from coordinate 2,970 downwards.
CCGAAGAAGTTCAACCTCGCCAAGGATGCGGTGCTGCAGGAGAAGAACGTGGCGAACTTCCCGAATACGGACAGGGCTATGTGGATTGACTTCTTCATACCGGAGCCCCCGGAGCACTACTACCAGAAGGAGAGGGCTGAGGTGGTGTACTTCGTGGGGTGCGTTGGCAGCTTCTCCCCGCAGGTGCAGGATATTCCAGCAGCTTTCGTGCAGCTCATGGAGAAGGCGGGGGTGGACTTCACGATTCTGGGGGAGCAGGAGCACTGCTGCGGGTACCCGCTCATGATACTGGGGCTCAGGGAGGAGGTGGAGGAGCTGGTGAGGCACAACATTGAGGCGATAAAGGCGAAGGGTGCCCGTACTGTGGTGTTCTCGTGCCCGAGCTGCTACCATACCTTTGCCCATGAGTACCCGGAGATTGAGGGGGTGGAGCTGATGCACCACTCCCAGTTTATCGCCAGGCTGATTGAGGAGGGCAGGATAAGGCTGAAGAAGCCCCTTGAGCTCAAGGTGGCTTACCACGACCCCTGCGACCTGGGCAGGAATTCAAGGGTGTTTGAGGAGCCGAGAAGGGTGCTGAGGGCTATTCCCGGTGTGGAGCTGAGGGAGTTCCCGAGCTCCAAGGAGATGGCGCTGTGCTGCGGTGGCGGGGGGGATGTGGAGATTCACAACCCTGCTATAACCGAGAAGGTGTCCATGCAGATAATCCATGAGGCGGATGAGGCGGGGGTTGATGCCATAGCGACGGCGTGCCAGCAGTGCAAGAGGGTGATAAAGGGGGCGGCGGAGAGGCACGAGGGCAGGAGCTACCAGGTGAAGGACATAGCGGAGCTGGTGCTGGAGGCAATGGAGTAGCACCTCAAGCGACGTGAAGCGCATCCTCAGTGCAGTATTGTTTTATCTCGGCAGGTGTCTTAATATCCCCACCTGAGGCGCTCCAGCCTCAGTAATGGTTACAGGTTGTTAACCTGTATATACACAGACAGAGAACAGGCGCAGCAACCGGCACACGCCCCGAAGATGGTGCGACGCCAGGGATGTGGGGCGGTGTGTTCCATGCTGCGCAACATCCTGGAGGCTCGCAGGAGCCGATGACAACGGTGAGGGCTCAAGCTCATGCTTGGGTCTGATGCAGGTTCGGCAGTGGTGATACCTGGACGGTGGTGCCTTCTGAGAACCTCAGAACGAGCAGGGTACCCCGCCAATCCTGATTCCGGTTGATCCTGCCGGAGGCCACTGCTATCGGGGTCCGCCTAAGCCATGCGAGTCGACCGGGCTTCCCTCCTCCGGGAGGGAAGTCAGGGGCGGACGGCTCAGTAACACGTGGGTAATCTACCCTCGGGTCGGGGATAACCCCGGGAAACTGGGGCTAATACCCGATAGGGGGAGAGGTCTGGAAGGATCCTCCCCCGAAAGCTCCGGCGCCCGAGGATGAGCCTGCGGCCGATTAGGTTGTTGGTGGTGTAACGGACCACCAAGCCTGCGATCGGTACGGGCAGTGGGAGCTGTCGCCCGGAGATGGGGGCTGAGACACGGCCCCAGGCCCTACGGGGCGCAGCAGGCGCGAAAACTCCGCAATGCCCGCAAGGGCGACGGGGGGACCCCGAGTGCCCCTGCACTGCAGGGGCTTTTGCGGAGTGTAAACAGCTCCGCGAATAAGGGCTGGGCAAGACCGGTGCCAGCCGCCGCGGTAACACCGGCAGCCCGAGTGGTGGCCGCTATTATTGGGCCTAAAGCGTCCGTAGCCGGGTGGGTAAGTCCCTGTGGAAATCCTCAGGCTCAACCTGAGGAAGTGCGGGGATACTGCCCACCTAGGGGCCGGGAGACGCGGAGGGTACTCCAGGGGTAGCGGTGAAATGCTGTAATCCCTGGGGGACCACCAGTGGCGAAGGCGCTCCGCGAGAACGGGCCCGACGGTGAGGGACGAAAGCCAGGGGAGCGAACGGGATTAGATACCCCGGTAGTCCTGGCCGTAAACGCTGCCCGCTAGGTGTTGCACGCTCTACGGGGGCGTGCAGTGCCGAAGCGAAGGTGATAAGCGGGCCGCCTGGGAAGTACGCTCGCAAGAGTGAAACTTAAAGGAATTGGCGGGGGAGCACCACAAGGGGTGAAGTCTGCGGTTTAATTGGATTCAACGCCGGACATCTCACCGGGGGCGACGGCAGGATGAAGGCCAAGCTGATGACTTTGCCAGACGAGCCGAGAGGTGGTGCATGGCCGTCGTCAGCTCGTACCGTGAGGCGTCCTGTTAAGTCAGGCAACGAGCGAGACCCGTGCCCACCAGTTGCCAGCGCATCCCTACGGGGATGGCGGGCACTCTGGGGGGACCGCTGGCGCTAAGCCAGAGGAAGGTGCGGGCGACGGTAGGTCAGTATGCCCCGAATCCCCCGGGCTACACGCGGACTGCAATGGCCGGGACAATGGGCTCCGACTCCGAAAGGAGGAGGAAATCCCGAAACCCGGTCGTAGTTCGGATCGAGGGCTGTAACTCGCCCTCGTGAAGCCGGAATCCCTAGTAATCGCGGGTCACTATCCCGCGGTGAATATGTCCCTGCTCCTTGCACACACCGCCCGTCAAGCCACCCGAGTGGAGTCCGGTCGAGGCTTGGTCCTCAGGGCTAAGTCGAGTCCGGGCTCCGCGAGGAGGGTTAAGTCGTAACAAGGTAACCGTAGCGGAAGCTGCGGTTGGATCACCTCCTGAGGATGGATGGCACCGCCGCCAGGCACCAGAACTGCCGAACCTGTTTTAAGATGTTACAGCGCGGGCTTTGTGGTGCACCCACAGGGCCCGTAGCTCAGCAGGCAGAGCATCCGCTTTGCAAGCGGAAGGCCACGGGTTCAAATCCCGTCGGGTCCATTATAAGGGCGCCGCACCCGCCCTTATCAACCCATCCTCACTATAATAATCACGGTCATCGCTAATGATGACTGAGGCTCGCAATCGCAGAGGTTGCGGGCCAATAGGCCGAG
>WANG01000093.1 GCA_015521945.1 Candidatus Hydrothermarchaeota archaeon | reverse complement strand
GTGGCGATAGCCGAGATTCACCGCAGGGGCGTGGTTTTCATGCCCCGCCACGGTGCCAGGCACGAGCTGCCCCCCCACAGGGTCAACTACAGGGCGAACATCTACGCCCTCAAGGAGCTGGGGGTTACCAGGATAGTCGCCACCAACTCCGTCGGGGGAATCTCTCCCGAGCTCTCCCCGGGAGACGTGGTGGTGCCCCACGACATAATAGACTTCACCAGCGGGAGGGCGAACACCTTCTACGACACCAGGGCGGTGCACATAGACATGAGCGAGCCCTACTGCCCTGAGATCAGGAAGGCGCTCATAGATGCCGGCAGGGAGGTGCTCGGCAGGGTGGTTGAGTCTGGGGTTTATGCGGTGACCCAGGGGCCGAGGTTTGAGACTCCCGCGGAGATAAGGATGCTCTCCAGGCTCGGGGCTGACGTGGTGGGCATGACTGCGATGCCTGAGGCAGCCCTCGCCAGGGAGATGGAGCTCTGCTACGCCAGCATCTGCACCGTCACCAACTACGCCGCGGGGCTGAAGCAGGGCAGGCTCACCGCGAAGGAGGTGGTGGAGGTGGTCAGGGAGAACGAGGAGAAGCTGCGCAGGCTGATAATCAGGGTCATCCACAGGATTCCCGAGGAGAGGAAGTGCAACTGCTCCCACGCCCTTGTTGATGCCATGCTCTGAGCCTCTCCACCATGTACCAGTATAGGTCGGTGGTTCTCCTGACCCTGAGGGGGGAGGTGGAGAGCACGGGCACCAGCATGTGCTCCCTGCGCAGGGAGCCGTGGCTTGCCTTATGCTCGGGCACCTCAAGGGTGCGCAGGTCATAGCCACAGCGGGCGGTAACCACTACATCACCGCACCGCCTGCTTCCGAAGACCTGGGCTATCTGCACCACCGAATCCGGGTACTCCGTGCTCAGGGTTGCAGCGTGCCACTCGTCCCTGTCCATCCACCTGCCCTCGTACTCACCCACCCCCAGGGGGTCTCCCTCGGTGGCCTCGTACCTGCACCTCTCACCCTCAGAGGTGATGTGGGCGCTCTCCGACCCCCTGCGCACCTCTACCTCTCCGCCAGTGCGCACCAGCACCAGGTCCACGCCCCTGAGCCTGCACAGCCTCTCCGCCACCTCTGGAGCGCGGCTCTCATCCCGGAAGTAGAGGTGCGCCATGGAGTTGCCGCTCTCCGCGACGAAGACCTCGCCCTTCCTCAGGCTCAGGGGGTAGCTTCCGGTGGTGTACCCCATCCTGCGCACCTTCCCCACCAGGTCTATGTGCACCCCCGTGTCGCTCATCCCGTGGTCGCTGGCTATGATTATCTCGTGCTCAACCCCGAGGGCTCCGAGGTACCTTCTCAGCCTGCCCACCCAGCGGTCAACCAGCTGGTAGGCGGCGAAGGCTTGCTTGCTCCTGCACCCGTACCTGTGGCTGAACTCGTCTATGCCCGAGAGCAGGGTGAACACCAGAGCGTACCCCTTGGTGCAGCACCTCTTGGTCAGCCTCATCCCGAGGCTGTCAAACTCCAGCCAGGTGTTGAGGGCGTGGGAGAAGAAGTGCCCGAAGGGCGGCACCTTCAGCCTTGCTCCCCTTGTAATGTGGGAGAAGATGCACGCCGAGGGGGCGTGCTGGAAAACCGTCTCCACATCCCCCCTGAGGTCCCTGTCCATCTTCCCGTTGGCGAGCAGGCTCACGTAGGTCCTGGAGAACCACCCCCTGCTCTTGTCCACCCACCTTATCCCGGGAATCTCGCACTCCCCGGCAAACCTGCCGGTTATGAAGGGCAGGTGGGCAGGTCCCGTGGTCGTGGGGAAGGTTGAGGTGGCGGTGCACAGGCTTCCCTCCCTGACCAGCGCCTCCAGGTTGGGCAGCCTCCCCCCTGCCATGAGCTCCCTGAGCAGGTCCAGCCTCATGCCGTCGGCGAGGAGGAATACTATCACAGCCTCACCCTCAGATACTCCCAGAGGTCCATTCCCAGCCATGCAAGTATAAAGTACCTGGAAGTCCTGCCGATGAAAACCGCAAGCCAGTACCTGAGCAGGCTGTACCTCACGTACCCCGCGGCGAGCCTGAAGGGGTCAAAAAGGAAGGGGGTGAAGCCCGCGAAGACTATTATCGCGAAGGCGTGCCTCCTGAACCTCTCCAGCACGGGCTTCAGGCGCCTCTCAGCCTCCCCACGCGGGAGAAGCCTGCCGATGTAGTAGTCAACGGTGGCGCCTATGCAGTTCGCCAGCCCACCCGCAAGGGCAGCGGTGGTGGCACCGAAGGCTGCGCCACCCGCAAGCACCGCCGGGGGTGTGGGCAGGGGGAGGATGGTGTTGGAGACAGCCATGTACAGGAAGTAGCTTCCCAGGGGGCTGGCTCTCAGCAGGTACAGCAGCAGAAACACGCTGCCCACCTCAAGGAAAACGGCGAGCTTCTGCTCCCCGTACCTCATGAGCTCCCTCAGCTCAAGCCCCTCGGGCTCCCTGTAGGCGCCCAGCCCGAACCTCCTCCTGGAGATGGGGTAGAGGAGCATGACTCCAGAAGCTGAGAGCAGCCTGCACAGGGGGTAGGGGAGGAGCCCCGCAAGCGCCGCCGGCATGCTCAGGGGGGCGAGAACTAAGCTCAGGGCGATGACCGCTAAGGGTGAGAGCACCTCCTCCCTGCCCTTAGCTGCGAGCAGGCGCTGGCACGCCATAAGCCCCAGGGCTAATGCAGCGCTCCAGGGGCTCCACGCCTTCATGGCAATCAGCAGGGAGAGCGCAAGCATCGCAGGCGCGGCTATCAACCTCTCCACCTGCCCAGCACCAGCATGTGGTCCCTCTCGTAGGGCTCAAGCCTCATGGTGGCTATGAGCTCCACTCCGGCTTCCCTGAGCCTCTCCACCTCCTCCCCGAATATCCTCTCGGGCTTATCCGCCCGTATGCTCCTCGCCTTTATCAGGTATATCAGGTGCCCACCCCTCCTGAGGAAGAGGCTGCAGTTCTCAAGCAGGAGCCTGCCCATCTCTGGCTGGGCGATGTCCTGGTAGAGGAGCTCAACCCTCTCAAGCAGGGAGGCGTAACTCTCGGGAGAAGCGGCGTCCCCCAGGATGGGCACCAGGTTGGGGCGCTGCTCCCCCAGGGCGATCAGGGAGTGCGCAGCCCTCGGGGAAACCTCAACGCAGTACACCACCCCATCCCTCGCAATGTCGCTGATGTGGGAGGCTGTTGTGCCCTGGGCGGCGCCTATGTACAGCACCTTAGAGGTGGAGCTCAGGGGCAGCTTCCTAAGCCCAAGCAGTATGGCAGCCGCGAGCTTGCTCCTGGAGGGGCTCCAGCACCTCAGCTCCTTCCCCCCATGCCTTATCAGCCTCTCCCCGTACACCCTCTGCCCGGGGGTGAGGTTGACGGTTGCAAGCTCCCTGCCGGCTCTGTACACTCCAGGCATTACCTCCCTAAGCTTCATTCCCCTTCTTCAGCCTCCTCTCAAGCTCGTCGGCGATGAACCTGCCCCCGTAGGCGTCAGCCCTCGCCGCAATCGCAAGCTTCGCCGCAAGCGCCCTCGCCCTGCGCCCCCTCTCCCTCCTGGGCGCCCCCTTGACGAAGGGGTGCTGGTAGATGTACCCGTGCTTCGGGGGCTTTGCGCCCTTCGCCAAGTGCCTGAAGAGCGCCTTCTCAGCCCCCAGCACCTGAATCCTGCTCCCGGGCATCCTGGCAAGCCTCTCCAAGCTGCCCGCGGCGGATATCAGCCTGCCCGCGATGGGTGCACCCGCGAGGTGGCACAGGTTGGGCGCGTGCTGCAGCAGCACCTCCTCCAGCCTCCTCTTCAGCTCCTCCCTCAGGGTGCGCAGCTCCAGTATGCTTGAGGCAAAGCTCCTCATCACCTCTATATCGCCACGCTCAAGCCCTGCACCCGCCGAGGCTTCAGCCAGCGCACCCACCCCCTCAACACCCCGCATGTTCTCCCTGCTCCCGTACCTCGCCACCAGCTCCGGGAGCTCCTCAAGTCCCGCAGCCTCGGGGAAGTGCAGGAAGTACCACTCCCTCAGGCGTGAGGTGAGCAGGTTCTGCACCTCCTCCAGCTCCTCTAAGGCGCTGACCAGCTGCTTTACCATCATGTCCCTGCTTCCCAGGGCTCTCCTCAGCCTCCTCCTGCTCAGGGCTATGGCACAGGCGCGCACCCTGCGGCGGTACTCACCCTCCTCAATCCCGAGCTCCTCAAGCACCTCCCTCACCCTGCTCCTGAAGAGCTCGCCGCCCATGCCGGGGAACACGTGCACCCCCTCGCACCTCACCTCCTCCCCCAGCCTCTGCAGGAACTCAGCCTCCTCCCGGGTGAGCTCCGGCTCATCCAGCACCTCCTCGGGCTTCTCGTACCTGAGCACGTCAACCAGCCTGCCCTCCTCGGAGAACACCAGAAGCCCCACCACAGTTCTGACCGCGTGGTACATCTAAACCAGCTCCGCAACCATGCTGAGGAACACGGGACCGCCCACCTTTATCTTCTTCTCCCTGGAGGTTATGTAGTTCCTGGCAACCGGGTCCAGCTCCAGGTTGATGTCCCCCAGGCTCTTCGCCATGCCCACCCTGTCCCTGAGGTGGCTCTCCCCCGCCAGAGCAGCCCTCTCAACCCTCGCCGCGAACCTCATCCCCACCGCCTCGGCGCAGCTTACCCTGGGCACGCCCCTCACCTCCCCCGGGGGGAAGGCGATAACGCTCCCCTCGTGCACCGCCACCACGTTCAGAGCCGCAGGTCCGGCAAGCCTCTTCCCAGCCTCCTCCTCCACCAGCCACACCCTGGCATGCCTCCCCCCTATCCTGCCCTCGTAGGCGAGAACCCTGCAGGGAGCTTTGGCATTCCCGTGCTCCTCAACAGCCCTCGCTATAGCCCTGCCCAGCTCCCTGCCCTCGGGGCTCTCCGGCACCTCAACCAGGGTGAGCATCTCCGCAATCTCGGCATCGCTCAGCCTCCACTCGGCGTAGAACTGGGGGTACACCAGCTCCCTCACGTCCCTCACGCCGGCAAGCAGCATCGCCAAGCGCTCCACCCCCATCCCCAGGTTCATCACCGGCACCTCTATCCCGTAGAGGGAGAGCACCGCCGGGGAGTACATCCCGAAGGTCGCCACCTCAACCCACCCCCTCTCGGGGTGCTTAGCGTAAACCTCCGTCTGGGTGGAGGGGGCGTAGTACTTGGACTGCTTCTCATCTGGCAGGAACCTGAACTCCCTGAACCCCAGCCTCTCCAGCACCGCACTGGCAACCTCCCTTCCGGTCTCAAGGCTCACCTCCCCCATGACCACGCAGCTCGCCGAGTGGTAGCTCCTCAGGTGAGTTGCATCCTCCCGCTGCTCCCTCCTGAAGCACCTGTCAACCGAGAAGAGCTTCAGGGGCAGCCTGCGCTTCCCGTACAGCGCCTGCAGGGTGAGGAACCACCCGCTGGTCATGTGGCTCCGCAGGGTCAGGCTCCCTGCCTCGGGAGCGAGCCGCTCAAGCTCCGGGAAGTGCTCCCTCAGCAGCCTCAGCGCCTCCCCGGTGCTCAGGGACGCAGCCTCGGCAACCCTGTGGGCGAGCTCGTCGCCCGTGAACCTGCCCTTCTTGTACTCGTGCAGCACCCGCCTGAGCTTCTCCGCATCCACCCCCGAGCTCCTGAGCTTCTCAGCCCTCTCCGCGTCTATGCCCACGTTGGGCCTGGGCAGCCCTCCCAGGTAGAAGCACCTGTCCAGCACCGCCATGCCCTCGGTGCCGAACTGCCTCCTCACCTCCTTCTCCTCTATGAAGATGGGGTTTACCACCTCCTCAAACCCCAGCTCAAGGTAAGCCTCCCTGAGCTTCTGGATGAGCTCAAACACGGGGTGAGCCCTGCCTCTGCCTCCAAGCTCAGGCAGAGAGCCCCCCTGAGCCAGCTCCGCGCTCTCCCGCCACGCCCTTTCAAAGTCCTCCCTGGCAAGCTCTGCCAGCTTTCTGCTGTCCCAGAGGCCCATGAAGGGATACTCAATGCCTGCCAATGTAAAATTTACTCAGAAATTCACACCCTGACAGCCCGCTTCTGGATGAGAAGCGCCAGCAGGATGCCAGCTATGAACGCCCACCCCAGGTTGCTTGCCAGGGTTATGCCGAGCATCACCATGGGCACGTAGAACTCCTCCTTGGTGCGCAGGTCCCTGAGCATGGTCATGAGCTCGGCTCCCGCTATGAAGAGGAGCACCCCGAGAACCGAGAAGGGCAGGAGCTTCAGGAGCTCAACGGCGTGGTTGCCGAAGAGCAGGGCTGCCAGCAGGAAGAAGGTGCCTATTATTATGTTGTTGCCCGCCGTGCGTGCTCCGAAGCGGTAGTGCGCCGCCAGCCCGCCGGCACCGTGGCACAGGGGCATGCCCGAGAAGAGGAAGGCGCCCAGATTTGCCAGCCCCTGAGAGGTTGAGAGCGCCCTCCAGGTCACCCTCTCGGCGTCCCTTCCAAAGTAGGTTCTGGCGAGCTCCTGCTGGGCTACTATGGCGTTGCCTATGGTCATGGGGAGCTGGGGGAGGACCAGCATGAAGAGGGCTGCGAGCATCTCCTGCTGGCTCGGAAGGGTGCTCAGGGGCTGGGGGAGGGAGGGGGTGAGCCTGAGCTCAGGCTGGTACAGCAGGTATCCCACAACGAAGCCAGCTATGATGACCACGAGGGCGGCGGGTATCCGCCTGCTGTCAAGGGTGAAGAGCAGGAAGAGGAGCGCACCCAGGCTTAGAAGCATGTAGGCGCTGATTCCGCCGATGGATATGCTGGCGAGCTCGTGCTGGTAGGCTGGCACAAACCCGGCTGCGGGAGGGGAGAGCATGAAGTCTATGCCGCGGAGCATGAGCAGGGTGCCGACCCCGAGCTGCACGCCCCTGACCACGCTCTTGGGAACGTGCCTGCTCAGGCTGACCAGGCCGGAGACGCCGAGCAGGAGGAGGATGATGCCCATCCACAGGGCGCCGGCGTATATCATGCCGGCTGATACCTGGGTGTAGTTGGCTATGGCGTAGGCGGTTATGACCTTCATGGGCTGCACGGGGGTGGGGACACCGTAGTAAAGCCCTGCAAGGATGTAGAAGATGCCAACGATGAAGAAGGTGCCGGAGGAGCTGACGCCGTTGAGGAGGATAACCCCGAGGGCGAGGGGTACGAGAGTGCCAAGGTCCCCTATGGCGCCTGATGCCTCCTGGCGGTTAAAGCGGATTTTCATTATCCCGGGGTATACCTGCTAACATTGAAAAAGTCAACAGATGTGTTGAACTTAGGTAGGTGTTGTATCAGGGGCCACCACGTGAGTATGAAGCTTGAGTCATAAACTAAGGTGTGTACGGTCCCACATTGCTGGCTCAAAAACATGTAGAGGGTGTGGGCTCAGGCAAGCACCTGAGCTCACATCATCCCGGGCATGCCCGCCATCTCTTCTCCGCCCTGCGGTGGCTCACCGCCACCCTTCCTGCTCGCAGCTATCACGTCATCAATTCTGAGTATCATCACTGCCACTTCGCTTGCGGAGTCAATGGCTTGAGCTTTCACCGAGAGAGGCTCCACGATACCCTCGCTGACCATGTCCTTCACTTCGCCTTTGTACACATCCAGTCCGAACCT
>WANG01000092.1 GCA_015521945.1 Candidatus Hydrothermarchaeota archaeon | reverse complement strand
CTCAAGGAAGTGGCGCAGGTAGCTCAGGGGGGTCCTCCTGACGCCGCTTACTCCCACGCCTGCCAGCAGGTTGTCGCCCTTGGGCAGGACCCATGCGTAGAAGCCGGGTGCCCACTCCCTGCCGAAGAAGAGGTCTGCGATGTCCTCCTCCTGAGCCTCTGCGCGGAGCTCAAGCTGGGCGGCGCCCACCAGCTCGGGGCGGGAGTAGAGCCCGCAGCTCCTCGCCACTATGGAGCGCACCCCGTCGGCGCCTATGATGAGGTGTGCCTTCAGCACCCTCCCGGGGAGGGCGATGCCCGCCTCCTGTGAGCTCACCTGCACCTTCTTCACCCTGGTGGAGAGCATGAGCTCTGCACCCGCGTCTATAGCTTGCGCAGCCAGGTAGCGGTCAAAGGCGTGGCGCTCAACCACCAGGGCGCGGTCCTGGGGGGAGTGGGCGGTGAGAACCTCGCCCCCGGGTGAGTGGAATCTTCCACCCCTTATGACCCCGCACACCGCATCCTCCGGAAGTGCGAGCTCAAGCTCCCTGAGTCCGCGCAGGCTGAACAGCCCGGAGCACTGAACGGGCACCCCTATCTCGGGGTGCTCTTCAACCACCACCACCCTGTACCCAGCCCCGGCGAGGTCCCTTGCGGCAATTAAGCCAGCGGGGCCTCCGCCGACGACCACAGCGTCCAGCATGATTTAGCCAGGGGGGTGCCCCATTAATATAGGTTGTGCTCTTCGCCCCCGCATCCCCGTGCCATCCTCACCAGGTTGGCGCGCCTCTCCTTCACCCTGAAGCCGTTTTTTGTGTACCACCCGCACCGCTCCCTGAAGGTCCACACCACTAAGCACTTGTGCTGGAAGTCCCTGATTATGCGGGAGAGGAGCTCCGAGCCTATGCCAGAGCCGCGGCAGTGCCTGGAGACGTTTATGAGCTTTATCTCCGCCTCCTCCTCAGTTTCAACCACCACCGCCCTGGCGAGAACCTGGGAGGAGTCCCAGTACAGGTACTCGGTGCAGTTGCCGCTGCTCAGAACTTCAAGCATTGGCGGGGGCGCACGGAGGAACGTTGAAAAGGTTTTCTGAAATCCTGGATGGCGAAAGGTACTTAAAGGGTACGGTGGCTAAGTGTGCATTAGGACTCTCCGAGCACCTCTGTGTGGAGGGGAGTTAGAGCGGTAAAGGTGGTATGTGAGATGGCTGCTGTTGAGAATGGAGATACTGTGAAGCTGAGCTATACCGGCAAGTTTGAGGATGGAACGGTGTTTGATACCTCCTCGGAGGAGGTTGCGAAGGAGCACGGGATTTTTAATCCCGAGAGGGAGTACGGGCCGCTGGTGTTCATCATGGGAGCGGGGCAGATAATAAGGGGGCTGGAGAGAGCGGTTCTGGGAATGGAGGTCGGCGAGGCGAAGCGGGTGGAGATTCCACCGGAGGAGGCGTACGGTGAGGTGAATCCAGAGCTCATAGTGTCCCTGCCGATGGAGCTGTTCAGGGAGGCGAACATTCAGCCCCAGGTGGGCATGATACTTGAGACCAGCTCGGGGCTGTGCAGGGTGACGGAGATAAAGGAGGATGAGGTGGTGGTGGACTTTAACCACCCGATGAGCGGGAAGACCCTGATTTTTGAGATAAAGGTGGAGGAGGTTATAAAAGGCAGGTAGGGTATGGGAAGGGTTAGGGTGGTTGCACCCGCTACGAGCGCAAACCTGGGCGCGGGGTTTGATGTGTTCGGGTTGGCGCTGGATAGGCCGGCGGATGTGCTGGTGGTTGAGGAGATTGAGGCGGGTGTGGAGATGGTGGTGGAGGGGTTTCCCGTACCTGAGACGCCTGAGGCTAATGTTGCGGGGTATGTTGCCAAGAGGCTGGCTGAGAATGCCGGGGCAGGGGTGAGGCTTGAGCTGAGGAAGGGTGTTCCTCCCGGCAGCGGGCTGGGCTCAAGTGCCGCTTCTGCTGTCGCTTCTGCTGCGGGGGTGGCGGTGCTCCTGGGGCTTGAGGTTGGCATGAGGGAGCTGCTCGGGGTGTGCGCGGAGGCGGAGGGCGTGGCTTCGGGGGCTCCGCATGCTGATAATGCCGCGGCGTGCCTCTACGGGGGGTTTGTGTGCGTGGGTGAGGGGATGAGGGTGCTGAGGGTTGAGCCGCCTGAGTGGCTGGAGTGGGGGGTGGTGCTGCCGGAGGTGAGGGTGGAGACGAGGGAGGCGAGGAGGGCTCTGCCGGAGCGGGTGCCCCTGGATGTGCATGTGCACAGCCTCGGAAGCGTGGTGATGATGGTGGCGGGGATGATGAGGGGGGACAGGGAGCTGGTGAGGCTGGGGATGAGGGACAGGTTTGCGACGCCTGTGAGGAGTCGGTGGATTCCGAGGTTTGAGGAAGTTGTTAGGGCGGTGGTTGAGGCGGGGGCGCTGGGGGTGACGGTGAGCGGCTCCGGGCCTGCGTGCATAGCCCTGTGCAGCGGTGATGTTTGCTCGGGGGAGGAGGTGGCTGAGGCGATGGGGGAGGTGTATTCGGAGGCGGGGGTGGAGTGCAGGTGCTTCTGGGGTAAGCCCGGCGGGGGTGTGGAGGTGGAGGGAAGGAGGCTCAGTAATATTCTCAAAGGTTAGTGATGCCGCCTGG
>WANG01000091.1 GCA_015521945.1 Candidatus Hydrothermarchaeota archaeon | reverse complement strand
TGAGCAGGCTCATGTAGGAGGCTGCCGGTGAGAAGGCCATGAAAACCGAGGAAACCCTGCGCTTCCTCTCCTCCCACGCCGCCCTGCGCCGCTCGTACTCCCTGAGGTACTCCCGCTCGGGAGGGTGCTCCCCCTTGCCCGCGTACACATCCCGAACAGTCACCACAGGAGGAGCAGGAGGCTCACCCGCAAGCCTCCTGCCCGCTATCTCTCCAGCCGCCGGGATTAGCGCGGAGAACACCAGGGTAAGCAGCAGGGCTATCACCAGCGCCGTACCCGAGGTTCTGGCAACCGCCGAGCCGAATATTCCAAAGGAGAAGTAGGCGAAGATGTACACAACGGTAGCCGCCCAGAGGAGGAGCACCCCCTTCAGCTCCCCGTAGCTCAGGGGCATCCCGTACACCAGAAGCAGCCCCGTGGTCACGCTCAGCACGCCACCCGTTGCCAAGGCGATGGCAGAGAAGGCGCCCGCCACCTTGCCGGCTATCACCTCGTCCCTGTGCACCGGGTGGGAGAGCAGCACCCTGAGGGTGCCCATCTCCCGCTCCTTAGTTATGAGGTCAAACCCCGCAAGCAGACCCATAAGGGCGCCGAGAAGGGTGAAAAGCCCTCCAGCCACGGTGTAAACCAGGAGCACCCCACCCCTGTGCTCCAGCTGCAGCCTCTGCATTCCAGTGTAGGCGGCATACCCCACAAGCAGCATCAGCAGGGCTGTTATCACCACAAACCTCCTGCCCGATATCTGGTCCGCGAACTCCTTCCTGGCAACCAGCCAGAAGCTCATGCCTCACCCACCACCTCCAAGTAAAGCTCCTCAAGGCTCGGAGCCTCGGCGTAGAGGGTGATGGGGGTGCACCCCCGCCGCACCAGCGCCCTTGAGAGCTCCTCACGGCAGTCCCTCCGGCAGTGGAGCACGTAGCCACCACCCCTCCGCTCAACCCTCTCCGAGAACCCGCGCAGCACCTCCTCCGGGGGAGGCGGCACCGTCTCAACCACTATCCTCACCCCACGCCCCCTGGAGAGCTCCTCCACGCTCCCCTGAGCCACCAGCCTGCCCCTGTGGATTATCCCAACCCTGCGGCACACCGCCCGCACCTCCGGGAGGATGTGGGAGGAGAAGAACACCGTCCTGCCCTCCCTGCTCAGCCCCCTTATCAGCTCCCTGAACTCCGCCGCTCCTCCCGGGTCAAGCCCAGAGGTGGGCTCGTCCAGGAGGAGCACCTCGGGGTCGTTGAGCAGCGCCTGAGCCAGCGCCAGCCTCTGACGCATCCCCTTGGACAGCTCCCCAGCCCTGCGGTGGGCGTGCTCCCCCATGCCCACCAGCTCCAGAAGCTCCTCAACCTCGCCCCTGCCGAGACCGTAGAAGCCGGCGAAGTACAGGAGGTTCTGCTCCACGCTCATCCCGGGGTAGAAGCCGGGGTTCTCGGGCAGGTACCCGGCAACCCTCCGCACCTCCACTGGGTTCCTAACCACGTCCACCCCCGCAACCCGTATCCTTCCCGAGGTGGGCCTGACCAGCCCCATCAGCATGTTGAGGGTTGTGGTCTTTCCAGCCCCGTTTGGACCAAGAAACCCGAAAACCTCCCCCTTCTCAACCCTGAGGGTGAGATTTCTGACTGCCACGACGCTGCCGTAGCTCTTGCACAGCTCCTCCACCTCAATCACACCTCAGGATGTGGAGCACCTCCACTTAAAGGTTTCGCAGCAGGTTTTACCAGGCAGGTGCAGGAGCCTGCTTCCCAGCGGTGGCAGAGCCTGCACCATAGGCACATGCACAAAAAACAGCGCTTAAATCGCCTTATTTCTCAGCATCCGTGCTCACACCTTGCCGGATGTGCGGGGTCTGCGGAATCAGGTGCACCTGGGGCTTCTTCAGCACGGGATGGGGGACCACGCACACATCGCACCCGTACACCTCCCTGATAACCTCCGGGGTAACCACCTCCTCCGGCGTCCCCTGCACAGCCACTCTGCCATCCCTCATGAGCACCAGCCTGTCGCAGTAGAGAG
>WANG01000090.1 GCA_015521945.1 Candidatus Hydrothermarchaeota archaeon | reverse complement strand
GAGCCCTGCGCAAAAATCGTAAACTTAAGCCCCTCAGGCACCACATAACTCGCACCCGCAACAGACACAGCAGCCAGGAGAAGCACAAGGAAAACACTCACGCGCATCCCACATCACCCTTACCATATTGTTCTGTGCACGGAACCCGTGACATGGTCTTTCCTCTTTATGCACAACCTATATAAACTTTTCGCAAATCTGGAAATAGGCGGTGGCAGGGGGCGTGCACACTGCAGCACTCCCTGGTGCGAAAGCAGGAAAACCGAGCTTCACGTGCGCCTCTTGGAAGGGCACACCAGCGCAAGCAGCAGCATCACCACCCCGCACCCCGCAAAAACCGCCGAGCCGCCTCCCTGCGGGGACACCTCATACACCCACCCGGCAATCACGGGAAACAGAGCGGAGCCCGCGTTGGAGAGGGTATTTGACAGCCCCACCGCCGTGCCTGAGGCTCCCTCCGCTATGTCCACGTTCCGAAGCAGGGGCATAACAGCCCTGGTAGCCATCACCACCCCCGAGATGCCCAGAAGCACCGGCACCCACCACCTCATAAACCCGAGCACCATCAGGCTAACCCCGGCTATCACCAGCAGCGCCCTCGCCACCCCAGGCATGCCCCGCCTGTCCGCCAAACGTCCAGCCACCACGCCCCCCGCTGCGCCCGCCAGACTCGCCACCGCAAGCATGTGCCCCAGCTCCTCCCTGCTCAGCCCCTGCACCTCCGTCAGGAAGACGTACAGGTACTCGTTCATAAGCCCGGCAACACCCCCCGTGAGGAAAGCCACCCCGAGCACCCAGAAGGTAACACCCGTGAATCCGCCCCGGCATGCGGGCTTACCTCCCTGCCTCACACTCCCCCGCGACGACCCCAGCATCACCAGCGCCACCATCCCAGAGAGAGCATAGAGCACGGCTCCCGCGAGTATCGCATCCCTGTTACCCGGTAAGGCGGCATACGCAGCGTACCCCGCAGAAGCTCCAAAGGTGCCCGCGGTGAAGTATATCCCGAGCCATGTGTTCCTCCTGCCCCTCTCCGCCGTGTACCCCACACCAAGCTGCATGCACAGCCACAGCATCCCCGAGAGAAACCCGTGAACGCTGCTCAGCACCACCGCCACACCGGGAGCCTCAACCAAGGCATACCCCAGCCCAACCGCCGCTATGGGGAAAAGAGCCAAGCGCCTCACAGCACCCTCAGCACCTGGATACCTGTCCCCCGCAACTCCAGAGACGGTTGCCGCAAGCGCACGGGAAACCATGAAGCCGGAGGTGAGCGCCGTAACTTCAACAGCGCTCGCCCCGAGCTCGCTCCTCAGCCTCAGGGCAAGGGCGGGCTTGATGAGGTAGAAAGCCATGCTTGCCGTAAACGCCACAAGGGTGGCACCCAGAAGAAACCTCTCCTCCTTAGTAGCAAGAGCGCCCATCCATCTATCATGTATTAATCATGCTTTTATAATACTCTTCTAATGTGATTGTTAGTAGTTAGTAATGTGGAGGTAAGGGGTTGCTCCACGTGAGCGGGCAGCGCAGGGCAGAGGTGGGGAACAAAACTGCAGAGGGATGGCATGAAAGCTGAGCGGCACTGCGGTCGTTATGTGATCATTGCCTTTCTTATAAGCAGTGGGATAATTTTCAACCTCCTGTACTGGAGATTTGAGCGTTTAAGCCATGAAATGACCTTCTACGAGCACTTCATGATGAGCCCTGTGGCAGGCACCATAACCATCCTCCTGATACCCATAATGTGCCTCTCAGGGTACTACATGCTGAAAGAGCTGAGGCTCAGGGTAAGGCTTGAGGAGGCGAACCGCGAGCTCACCCAGATGTACCAGGAGCTCAAGAGCATTGAGGAGATGCGGAACAGCATAATAAGCAACGTAAGCCACGAGCTCAAGACTCCCGTTACCATAGCCCTGAACGCCGTGGAGCTCGCCCTTGAGGAGGACGACCCGGAGAGTATTCGGGAGTTTCTGGGAATGATTCGTGAATCCCTGCACAGGCTGAACATGAACATAGACACCCTGCTGGAGTACGCAAAAATCCAGAGCGGGGATATGAAGCTCAGGTTTGAGCCACTCAACCTGCCCCCCATAATCCAGAAGGTTGTAAAGGAGTTCAGACCCATGGTGATTAAGAAGAAGCTTGAGATTTACACAGATATACCGCCTGTTATGCCCCTTGTGAGAGGCAGCAGGGAGCACGTCAAGCTCGTGCTTAGGAACCTTATCGGAAACGCCATAAAGTTCAACGTTGAAGGCGGAGGCGTTGGAGTAAGCGTGAGGGAGCGGGGCGACTTCGTTGAGGTGTGCGTTTCAGACACCGGCATAGGCATACCCCCCGAGAAGGTTGGCAGGATATTTGAGAGGTTCTACCAGGTTGACTCATCCTCAACCCGCAGGCATGGGGGCATAGGTCTCGGGCTGGCAATAGTTAAGGACGTGGTTCAGGCTCACGGAGGAGAGATAACCGTGGAGTCGGAGCCGGGTAAGGGCTCAAAGTTCTGCTTCACCCTGCCCCTCTGGAGGGAGGACGATGGCGAGGCTGCTGCTGGTGGATGACGAGCCCCAGATAAGGGCGCTTACCCGCACCATGCTTGAGAAGGCAGGACACACCGTGGAGGTGGCAGAGCACGGGGAGGAGGCGCTGAGCATACTCAGGGAGAGGGGAGCCGACCTGGTGATACTGGACATCGCAATGCCGGAGATGAGCGGGTGGGAGGTGTGCAGGATTATAAAGAGCGACCCCGCTCTGAGGCACATCCCGGTGCTCATGTTCACCGTCATGACGAGGGACGAGGACGTGAACAGGAGCTTTGAGTCTGGTGCCGATGCCCACCTGAAGAAGCCCTTCACCATGAGGGAGCTCTTAGAGGCGGTTGAAAACCTGCTCGCCCACGCGCAGGGCACTCGTGAGTGAAGCAGAGCACCGTGCAGACAGAAGCAACTTTATATATCCGGGGAGGCAAAAAGCTTCCACTTATGGATGAGATTCTGAGCAGGGTGAACTTCCGGGTAAAGCTCGGAGGAGAGGAGCTTGCCATTGCCGTGGTCCAGGACCATGCCACCAAGGAGGTGCTGATGGTCGCCTTCATGAACCGGGAGGCTCTGGCTGAAACGCTGCGCACCCGCAGGATGACCTACTACAGCACCTCCCGCAGGAAGCTGTGGGTCAAGGGGGAGACCTCCGGCAACTACCAGCTTCTGAAGGAGGCACGCATGGACTGCGACGGTGACGCCCTGCTTTTTGAGGTTGAGCAGGTGGGTGTGGCATGCCACACGGGCAGGAGAAGCTGCTTCTACAGGCGCATAGACGAGGGGGAATAGCATAGAAGGAGTGAGAGGTTATGATTCTGGTGCCGGATACATCGGTTATTGTGGATGGAAGGATAACCAGGCTCGTGCAGGAGCGCCCTGGTGTGAGGGTGGTCATCGCGGAGGCTGTGGTGGCAGAGCTTGAGCATCAGGCGAACCAGGGAAGGGAGAGCGGATACCGCGGGCTTGAGGAGCTCATAGCCCTGCGCCAGCTGCACAGCGATGGCGTAATAGAGCTTGAGTTCCACGGGCCAAGGCCGGGGGAGGAGGAGTTCCACGCCATAGACGACATAATAAGGAGAACCGCCGCCGAGCTGGGTGGCACCTTGGTTACCAGCGACAGGATTCAGGCGATGGTGGCTGAGGCTAAGGGCATAGAGGTGCTGTACCTGCGCAAGGAGGAGAGCAGGCGCATGCCCAGAATCCTGGAGTACTTTGATGACTCAACCATGTCGGTGCACCTGAGGGAGAAGGTGGTGCCCATGGCAAAGAAGGGCGCCCCCGGTGCCATGAAGCTGGTTCCCCTCAGCTCTAAGCCCATGGAGGAGAAGGAGCTGCAGCAGCTCGCAAAGGAGATAGTGGAGTTTGCGAGGATGGACAGGGACTCCTTCATAGAGATTGAGCGCAGGGGGGCGACGGTGGTGCAGATGCGGGAGGTGCGCATAGCCATCGCAAAGCCCCCCTTCAGCGATGCCTTTGAGATAACCGCCGTCAGGGCAATCGCAAGGGTTTCCTTAGAGGACTACAGGCTGAGCGACAAGCTCATAGAGAGGCTGAGGAGCAGCGCCGAGGGCATACTGGTGGCAGGACCTCCGGGTGCCGGCAAGAGCACCTTCTCCCAGGCGCTTGCAGACTTCTACGCCTCCCAGGGGAAGATAGTCAAGACCATGGAGTCCCCGAGGGACCTGCAGGTGGGGCAGGAGATCAGCCAGTACGCCCCCCTGGAGGGGGACATGGAGAAGACCGCCGATATCCTGCTGCTGGTTCGCCCTGACAGAACCATCTACGATGAGGTGCGCAAGACCAAGGACTTCAGGATTTTCGCCGACATGCGCCTCGCCGGAGTTGGAATGGTGGGGGTGGTGCACGCCACCAAGGCGATTGATGCCCTGCAGCGCCTCATAGGCAGGGTTGAGCTGGGGATGATACCCCAGATAGTTGACACCGTGATATTCATCAAGGACGGCAGGGTGGAGAAGGTTTACAGGATAGACTTCAGCGTGAAGGTGCCGCATGGCATGACGGAGTCTGACCTGGCGAGGCCCGTGATTGAGGTCAGGGACTTTGAGAGCGGCAGGGTGGAGTACGAGATATACACCTTCGGGGATGAGACGGTGGTTATGCCCATCCAGGGGGAGGAGCAGAGGAGCGCCGCCGCAAGGCTGGCCGAGGAGACGGTGCTCAGGGAGGTGCGCAGGGTGCTCCCGGGCTCTGCCAGGGTGGATGTGAGGGTTGAGGGCAACAGGGCGGTGGTGCAGGTTGAGGAGAGGCACCTGCCGTCGCTGATAGGCAGGAAGGGCAGGAAGATAGCCAAGCTGGAGAAGAAGCTGGGGCTCAGCATAGACGTCCGAACCCTTGAGGGGAGGAGGGAGCCTGAGGGCAGGGAGGGAGAAACCCTCGGGGTTGAGGTGCGGGAGACCAAGCAGTACCTGCATCTGGTGCTGGGGAAGGAGCACGCGGGCAGGATGGTGAAGTTCTACGCGGGGGATGAGTACCTCTTCGTGGCGACCATCGGCAGGAAGGGTGAGGTTAAGCTCGCCAAGAACACCGAAATCGCCGAGAGCCTGATGAGGCACTTGGAGAGGGGAGCCGAGATAAGAGCGGTGGCGTTGGAGTGATACACAGGCAGGCGGTGTGCGACTACAGGTTCCTGCTGAACAGGGGGTACTCCAGGAGAAGCGCCCTCAGGGTGGTTACCGAGAGGTACCGGCTGGGGGAGGCGCAGAGGAACCTGCTGCTGAGGAGCGTGTTCTCACTGGCGGAGTGCCGCAGGCGGTGGCAGGTGAGGGTTGAGCCAGCCAGTGCTGCAGGTGAGGAGCTCGCGGTTGACGGGTACAACGTGCTCATAACCGTGGAGAGCTGGAAGCTGGGGATGCCCGTGCTCAGGTGCGACGACGGGTTCGTGAGGGACTTCCGGGGGGTGTACGGGAAGCACCGCTTCAGGCGCTGGATTACGGGCTCCGCCCTGGTGAGCATCCTGGAGGTGCTGGAGAGGATTGAGCCACGCAGGGTGCGGATGGTGTTTGATGCCATGGTGAGCCGCAGCGGTGAGCTGTGCGCCTACATAAAGCGGCGCTTTGGCAGAATACCCTGGCTTGAGGCTGAGACGGCACGCTCCCCCGACAGGGAGCTGCGCCGCTGGGAGGGGGTGGTGTGCACGGGAGACACCGCGGTTGTGGATGCCCACGGGGCTGTGCTTGACCTGGCGGGAGCGGTTATACCAGAAGCCTACCCCCTGAAGCTGCCGGCGTGTAAAGATTTATATTACCATGGGTCAGGATAAAGTATGATGAGCCAGCAGGTGAAGCTCACGGTTACCCGCAGCATGCCCGAGGAAGCGGTGGTTGTGGAGGGCCTCCCGGGTGTTGGACTTGTGGGCGGCATAGCCGCAAGCTACATCATACACCAGCTCGGGATGGAGCTGTCGGGATACGTGGAGTCCCCCCACCTGCCTCCCGTGGCGATGCTGCAGCAGGGCATAGCCAGGCACCCCTTCAGGATATACACGAAGGACAGGCTGGTGGTGCTCTACAGCGAGGTTCCGGTTGCCCCCGTGCACGTGCACGAGCTCAGCAGGAGGATTGCCGAGTGGGCGCACGGGATAGGCGCAAGCCAGGTTATAACCCTCGCCGGGATACCCTCGCCCATGCGCGAGCCCGCGGTTTACGGGGTTGCCGCCGACGAGGAGGCGGTGAGGTACCTCAGGGAGCACGGGATAAACGTGCTGGAGGAAGGGGTGGTGAGCGGCATGCCGGGGCAGGTGCTGCTGGACTGCGCCAAGCTGGGGATGACCGCCTTCTGCCTGCTCGCCCAGACCCCCGGGATGAACCCCGACCCCGCTGGCGCGGCGGAGCTGATAAAGGTGCTGAACAGGCTGCACGGGCTTGAGATAAACGTGGAGCCCCTGCTCAGGGAAGCCAAGGAGATTGAGGCGAAGATGGAGGAGCTGGCAAAGCAGACCAGGAAGATGAAGCAGCAGGAGACCCTCCCCATGTTCTACTGAGGAGGTGAGAGTGTGAAGGTTTACGGTCTCACCGGGATATCAAGAAGGGTTATAGACGAGCTCGTGGAGCACGGGATAAAGAGCGTTGAGCTGCGGAGCTCCCAGAACGTGCTCGCCGCCTCCAGGGCGAAGGAGGGCGACTTGGTGTTTCTCACCCCGAGAAGCCAGGACGAGCTCATTCCCGGTGCGGAGGGTGTGCTTGCCAGAATCCTGGAGAAGAAGGTGGGGCTGCACCGCATCGGCTTCACCAGCGAGGAGGCAGAGGAGAGGGAGATGATGGTTGCCAGGCTAAAGCTCAGCCTGGTGAACATCTGCAGGGCTGCGGAGTACGAGAGGACCGGCAACTGCGAGGTCCTGTTCAGGTTCAGTGCCAGAGCATTTGAGTGCTGGTGAGAGGTGATTGATTGAAGCCAGAGCCAGAAGAGGATGAAGAGGCTGCATTGCGGAGGCTGAGACTCCCGAAGGAGGGCGAGGTGCTCGGCGTAGTGGAGCAGATGTTTGGCGGCTCCAGAATGCTGGTGCGCTGCAAGGATAACAAGCTCAGGATGGTGCGCATCCCCGGCAAGATAAGGCGCCGGGTGTGGATAAAGGTGGGTGACGTGGTGATAGTCAAGCCCTGGGAGGTGCAGGGGGACAAGAAGGGGGATGTGGTGTGGCGCTACACCAAGCCCCAGGTTGACCGGCTCATAAGCATGGGGCTGCTGTGATGGAGGAGAAGCTCCGGAGGCTTGAGGCTGAGATAGACAGGCTGAGGCAGCGCATAAAGGGGGCGGAGGAGCTAAAGGTAGCCAGCTACGTGCTTGACCGCCAGACCCTGCTCACCCTCTACACCTTAGCGAACAGGGGGCACATAGAGGTGATGCACGGCACCATCAAGATGGGCAAGGAGTCCTGCGTGTTCCTGGCGGAGGCGAGGGGCGGCGAGAGGGTGGCTGTTAAAATCCACCGCATCGCCACCGCGGAGTTCAAGGCGATAACCAACTACATCGCGGGAGACCCCAGGTTCAAGAGCTTCAGGCGGAGCAGGAGGGGGATAGTGTTCACCTGGGTCAGGAAGGAGTTCAAGAACCTTGAGACCGCCCACGGCGCTGGAGTGGCGGTTCCTAAGCCTGTTGCGTTCCTGAACAACGTCATAGTGATGGAGCTGATTGAGGAAAACG